>JAUWJC010000134.1 GCA_030607895.1 Pirellulales bacterium | reverse complement strand
GGGTGCAGGAACGGACTTCTTTTGGGCGGCAGAGGTAGGGTGGGTCGAGCGAAGCGAGCCCCACCAGCAAATAGCCGAATCGTAATTGGTGGGGCTCGCTTCGCTCGACCCACCCTACCTCTTTCCCAAAGCCGCAAGAAGTGCGTTCCTGCACCCGAGCCTCCGTGCCGTGCGTGACGAAGCAGAGCTTCGTCACGAGGTTGTTGACGGGTTCGGCGAATGTTTACTTCCCAAGTGACGCAAATCCTTGCAGGTCAACGCCGACGGAGTTTATTGGGAGGGACAGCCTTTCTCACGATATTTTTGATTTCAGAGTCGATGTTTTCGGTGAACGGCCCGGGCAGGAAGTAGGCACGTTGCGAGGTCAAGCCCTCGTAGCCGCCTTCGCGGACTATCCGTTTATCCGGGATGTACGAGCCCGTGCCGTTCGCATAGCCAACCACCATGGCCTGTTCAGTGCGTGCCATCGGCCGGAGCATGGGTCCCCACGGGCTGCAGACCTCCCCTTCCATTCCGAAGATTGTCAGCCGGTTGCCTAGTTTCCAAACCTGTACATCGTATTGAAAGCTTTTGTTCCGCGTGGGCAGCGCCAGGCATTGTCTGGCCCACCATGTCTGCCAGTTTTTCTTTGTCTCGTAGGCCTGCCGCTGGATTTCCTCCCGCGACCAACGTTCACCATAGCTTAATTGGCCCGTTGCCAGCGAGCAAGCCAACCGCGCGTCAAGCGGGATCATCCGGCCTTTTTTGAGGTGTGCCAATACCGCCTTGGCCAGTTTTTGGCCGGCGGCTTCCGATCGCCCAGGATCGGCGGAGAAGACCAGCTTGCCGGTTTTGGGGTCCTTGTGGACCACCTTTGCGTCGCCGCCGCATCCCTGGACGAACACGCCCTTGGTCTCCGGTAGTTGACCGGCCAGCCAGTCGCGCATCGCGCCGGGATAGTCCGGGCTCCATTTCTCGATCTTCCCGGAACTTGTCGGATGGCAGGCGTGGCCGACCATCAGCAGTTGCCGGGGCGCACCGCCGCGCTTGATGCGGAGGATGGGCGTATGGCCGTCGAACGAGCCTTCCGCGTATGGGGCCCACTTGATCTTGCCGTCCACCGGAAACCGGCGGCAGCAGCCGATCGAGCGGAAGTCGATCGAGCCGTACTCCACCGTGGCCGGCGAGAGGTTTTTGAGTGCTCCGTCGACGCCGGCCAGAATCTTGTCTTCCAGGAAGCCCATGTACCACACGTTCGGAGCGCCGACACCGAAGCTCATGCAGAACCTCACTGCGGGGCCCCAATGCGTGTGTGAAGCCGAGAGCATGACGTTCTCCGCCGGGATGCCGTACTTACGGGTGACGGCGTGGCGGATCGCTTCAACCATTACACGGTCGAAGTCGAGGATGTCGGCGGCGATGAGCACGCCCGTCCGGCCCTCTCGGTCTCGCAAGGCCACAACCTGGGTCAGCAGCGGCGCCAGTGTACCCTCGGCATATCGCTCGCGGCCGAAACCGCACATCTGGACCTGCCGCGGGGCCGGAGTGATCTGGGCTTCGGCATAGCCGACGGACCACGGCCGCTCGGCCGCGTCGCCCGCCTGCACGGCAGAACCCGAGCCGGCCGAGACAACGCTTCCCAAGAGCGTGGCCTCCGCACCGGTCCGGAGGAATTCGCGTCGGTCCATATTCTTGTCTCCTTTGATTGTAACTGTTCACGGGACATTTCACGGTTGCAGCGGTAGGGGTTTAGCCCGTATTTCTCATCGTGTGGCACGTCCCTGAGCGCAGCGAAGGGCGTGGTATACACGGACCACGCCCTTCGCTGCGCTCAGGGACGTGCCACCCAATTGATCAAGACGCTTTTGGTGTCGATGGTAGTGCGGTGCGAAGCCGCAAGCGGCCAATGTTTCACGAGATTCAGTAAAGCACTCACTGACGGATGATTTCCATCGCGTGTAGTACCGGCAGTTGCTCGGCCGTGGGCTTTTCGGCCTTGGGCACTAGCTCGACGATCAGCTTGTCGCTCACTTCGATGCCGTCGTACTGCTTGAAGACGGCCCGACTCGTTCCGCCGGCCTGCTGGGAGATATCGAAGTTTTCCGCGACGATCTTACCCTGAAGCTTGATGTCGAAGACGCGCCGGCCCGGCTTGTCGCCGGCCGGAGCCGCCAGCGCCAGCCGCACGCGATAAAGGGCCTTCTCGTCGCCTTTGCCCAACAGGGGAACCACGCACTTGCTCAAGCCGCGCGCTTCCGAGGCGAACAGCCAAGGGTTGTCCGCCGCGGCGATCTTGGTGTACACGGAATTGTGCCCGACGAACCGGCCGCCGGGATGGAACGAGGTGTCGAGCTTGAACTGAAGCACCAGCGAGCCGCCGGGACGTGGATAGCCCAGCCAGAGGTTTCCGGCCGTGTCTCGGCGATCTCCCGGGGCGCCGAAGTTGAGGCCCAAGCGTTTGACCGGCGTCATCGGCCCGGGAGCGCTGTACCACGCCCAGGCCTTGTTCTGCTTGGTGGGTTTGAAAGCGATCGAGCAGATATTGGGGAAGGGGCACATGCAGCCGGCGCTGGCCTCGGGCACCAGCAACAGGCCGGCGGCCGGAATGAAGTTGATCCAGCATCCGGGCCGCTGAGCGCCGAAGTGCATCGTCCCGTAATCACCCACCAGATCGTAGTAGCCGAGGCAATAGGAGCGGAAGAACATGCAATTGGGCGTGGCGGCCGGACATCCGCAGTGATGGCCGGGCCGGGCGAACTGCCACGGGTCCGGCTTGCCGGTGACCGGATGAGTGCGCGTTCGCTGTTGGCCCGTTTGCAGATCTAACGCCCACGGCTCGGCGTGGAACGTATCACCGACAATCAGCGGCCGGACGCGAAACCCGACCGGACGCGACCAGAGCAGCTTTCCATCCCCGCCCGAAAGAGCGACGATCCGTCGGGTATCGAACTGGCCGGCGAAGAACTGCTTCCAGTAGTGCCCGTCGAGATACACGCCAAACAGGGTGAGCACCCCGTTGTTGTACATTGCCGACATCATTGCGTAGTCACGCGGGACGGCGGCATGAAAGCCGCCGCAGTTGGTCAGATCGACCGGTTTCTTCCACCGCGGTTGGCCGGTCGTAGCGTCCAGGGCGACGACCATCCGCACGTCGGCTTTGTCCGGTGCGGTCTTGGCCTTTGCACGCAGCGGCTCCGGCAGCTTATCGACGACCGCATTGTGCTGATCGAGCGCCTTTTGGCGATCGTCATCGGTAACACCACCGGTGACGAAGAACAGCTTGCCGTCGCCGATGGCAATCGAGTTATTGGGGATTTGCTTGGCGTCGTATGCCCAGCGGGTTTGTCCGGTCTCGATATCCAGTGCGAACAGGCGGCTGCTTTTGTTGGAGCCGGCGTCCCGGCTGCCGTAGAGCAGCTTGCCCACGCAGGCGAGATATGCCCAGCGGCCGCTGTCACCATGGGAGTAGGTTGCCTTGGTCTGGCCGGTGGCCGGGTCGAGCCGGAGGCACTTCTGGCCGGCGGCCACGAACAGCCCGGCCCGGCTAACAGCCAGGTTGCCACAGGTATGCGAGGTGCTGGTGCGGATGGCGCCCGGGATGTCGCGCCCCCAGAGCTTCAAGCCGTTGTAGGCGTCGTAGGCCATGACCGTGTTGTCGCCCTGGACGAACATGCGTCCGTCGAGAGACAGCGGGGCGGCCGCGCGGCGGTGCCGCTCGGGCATTCTGGTCGGGCCGGGCGAGCCGAACCAGAGCACGCCCAAGGGAGCGTTGACCAACTGGTCGTCGCCGCAGGCGGTGTTGCCGACGTTGGCGTACTGGTGGGTCCAACTCCCGGCACCGGGCAGCGCGCCGCGAGTGATCTTCACCCAGGTGCCGTTTTGAGTGACGACCTGGCCACCTTCGAGCTTCGAGTCGGCAAGCCACTTGCGGAGTGTCTCGGGATCAAGCGGTTTGACACTCTTCGGGCGTTGGGCCGGTTGCCCGATCATGATCACACCGCCCAGCGGTTTGGTCATGCGGAGCATCTCGGCCGGATTGCCGGGCACCTGGCCGCCGACCATGGCCGTTTCGGAGACGATCAGGTTGGCGAAGTAATCGGTATACGGGACCTTGTCCAGGGGGCACTGCTGGACGCACACCCGATTGCAGTGCAGACCGGCCGCGTCGAGGGCTTTTTGGGCGGCGGCCACCTTCTCGGCGTCCGGCGAGACGGCGCAGATAGTCAACTCGCTCCGCTTGGCCAATTCCAGCGCAAGCTCTCCCGTCTGGATCCCCAATACCAGGCAGAAACCCCGCTTGATGCCCGTGCCGTTAAGGATTGTCTCGGCCGCTTGGCGGAACATGGGCACCGTCGGGGAGTTGGGGTACGGGTTGTCTTTGACCGGCTCGGTGACCGGTCCGTGCCGCGGTGTTCCCTCGGGTGCGAAGCTATGGATCATTCCCTTGTCGGTACTCACGAACAGCCGGCCCGCGGCCACGGCCAGTCCCTTGGCCGTACCGTCCACACTGCCCGTCCAGAGCTTCTTGCCGGTGGCCGCGTCGACGGCCACAACCCGATCTTTCCCGCCTGCCACGAGCACGTCGTGGGCCAGGATCAGAGCATCCGGGCACTCCGCCGGGCACTGCCACTTGACGCACGCCGCCATGTCGGCCTCGGCCTTCTTGAGCTTCGCTTTGGCCGATTCGGATTTCTTGGATCGAATTTCCTGACGGGCAGCCATACGGCGGCGACTGGCCTCGGGGTAGGTTTTGCGATCGATGGCCGTCATCCGGCGATCGGTCATCATGTAGGACAAATCCCGCGTGACGACGAGTTGCCGGCCCGCAAACCAGGCAAATCGGTTTTTCAGAGACTGCCGATCATAGGCGATTATTTCTTCGGTGCCGGTGAACAGGTAATCATCGGCCAACAGGGCGTACGTGCCGCCGATGTCATGGATGAACCAGGGCGAACCGTGCACCAGGCGGCCGTCACGCCGATCGAACGCGGCCGGTGAGACACGGCCCATCGGTACGTACAACTGCGAGTCGGATGCCAACAGGTAGCCCTGCGGCGAGATACGGCTCTGCGGCTCTTCACCGCAAGTATCGTTGCACCAGACTTTTTTCCCGGTCTCGGCATCGACGGCATACAGAAACACGCCTTCGGCCGGGAAGATGCCGGCGGTGAAGTAGGCCACCCCGTCGTCCACAAGCACACCGGTTCGCAGCGGCCACAGCGAGATCATCTTGCCGTGACCCAGCACGCGCCGATCCTCCGGCGCGGCATGGAACTTCCACCGCACCGATCCGTCCTTGGCGTCGAGGCAGTAGGCGTAACCGTCGTCGGACCCGACAAACACGCGCGGGCCGACAATGGCGGGCGCCAGCCGCACCGGTCCGCCGGTGCTCGCCGTCCAGCGGATTCGGCCGGTGGCCGCGTCCAGGCAATAGACTTTGCCGTCGGCCGAGGAGCCGAAGTAGACCGCCCCGTCCGCCACGACCGGCTGGAACACATCGTCGAAGTGGTTGCGGCGCAATTCAGTCAGCTCGTACCAGCCTCCGACCGGCTCGGGCTTGGGATCGCTCCAGGCCGGCTGGGGTGCGTGCCGCGCCTTGAACACCCAACACTCGACGAGCGGCGTTTGGACCTTCTCCGACGTGATTCCGCTGCGGGCCGCGTCGTGGCGATAAGTCGGCCAGTCCTCGGCCACGGCGCCGCTGCTTATGGTGGCCACAATCCAGGCCAGAAGCGCAAGCCGGCCCAGGCCGCGTGGAGAGATACTGCAACGGGACGTTCGAGTTCGTAGATGGATACGCGGTCGGTAAGTCATCGCTTCGCTCCTTTTTCTCGAGGGGTAACATTTCAGCCACATGAAATAGGGGCCACATTTTCTGTCCGTTTAGCCGGCGTGCTTGCACGCCGTGTGAAGTAAGCAAAACGTTGTCCGGAAAGACCACACGGCGGACAAGTCCGCCGGCTAAACGGAACTCGTCGCAAAATAGCGTGTTTCGCAAAGTTTCACTCCCGTCAACGGGTACCTCCACTCCAACACTGCAACTCCCCATTCTCCGTGCAGACGAAGAGCCTGCCGGCGGCGGCGGCCATGCCATCCCAGACAACGGGCGAGTTGATTTTGTACTGGGCGACCTTGGTTCCATCTTTTGCCGAGACAATCCAGATCATCCCACCTTTTCGCCCCTCGTAGGCTACGTATGGGTTGTCAATCGAGACCTCCGTCGGCATGACTCCCATATACAGATTGTCACCCGATTTCAGCATGGCCCTGGGGCGCACCGTCAACTTCGTGCTCCATCGGGGCGTTTTGACTTCCTCCTTGGATATCTTGTGGAAATCGGGCGAGGGTTTTTCATCATCCGAGAACGGCGTATTGTCCTTCTCGAACAGGAAATAGGTGCCGCTCGTCCCCTTTCTTCGGACTCCCCATACGGCGTGATCGTCGTAGACCATCATCAGCCCGGTCGGCACGGTTATGCCGGAATTGCGTCTCCTGCCGCCGGCATTGACGATCCACGAGTATGCGACCCCGACCCGGCTGAAATCGCCGGTTCCCAGCACCCAATGCGACCGGTGGTTTTCGGAGCCGTCGAGCATGCCCGAGGTCGAAAACAGGTGACGCGACATCCGCTCTTGTTTCTCCAGCTTTGTATTGAACTTGACGTGGTGCATGAATACGTTCTTGCCGTCGCTTACCAGCACGTCGTTTACCGAGCCGCCGGCCATGGAGAACGAGTCGCTCCGGTCGGGTGCGAGAAAGGTCTTGTAGTCGGTCGTGTTCTGCTCGATCTTCGTGACGTGCTCTTTTTTCGCCTTGTCTTTGCCCTCGTTGAGTCTGGGATGTCTGCTCTGGAAACGGGACGTGCAGACGACCTTCCCGGTGGCCGGGTCCAGACCGTAGAGGACTATCCCACCGTCAAGCCAGGTCGACCGGCCTGCGGAACAATAGGCGACGCCGCCGAGGACAAGAACGCTTCCATGCACGGGCCAGAGCGAGTCCACCTGGTCGAGTGCCACGGTCTTCAGGTCGGCCGGCGCGGCCAGGAATCGCCAGACCAGCTTCCCGTCGCTCAGTCTCAGGCAATACACCCAGCCATCGGCACTGCCGAACAGGACCACTGCATTGTAGATTGCAGGCGGTGAATCCACACGCCCACCGGCGATGTAATCCCAAATCACCTTGCCGGTTTTCTCGTCCAGCACGTAGACCGTGTTCTGATCCACGGCAGACAGGGCCACCTTGCCGCCGGCAACGACCGGCTGAGTCAAGGTGCCGCCGATGTCTACCTTCCACGCTTGCTTGAGTTTTGCCGGCACAATCGTCCCGGCAACGCCGCTACGGCGAGGATCATGCCTGTACAGGGGCCAATCGTCGGATTTCAGATTTAGGATTTCTGATTTCTGATTTAAGGAGGAGCCATAGGCAGGGCCGCGCTCGAGCCGTGCTGGCCTCTCGCCCCTCGCTCCTCGTCCCTCGTCCCTCCATCCCTCGCCCCTCTTCGCCGCCAGCGCCCAGAATCCCCACAGCTTCGACTCCATGTAGCAGCCACAAGCATGGGAAGGGGCATACAGAAGCCCGTTGGCAGGCAGAATCCCGTACTGACATGTACCCCTGACCCAATTATTACGGGAATGGTTGTCACCGGCCAGGTCCATCATTTCAACGCCACGCTTGCCCGTGATGATGTATCTGTCCGTTGCCTTCTCGCGATAGCAGCGGTGATGATGTCCCGCGGTCTGAAGGTCTACCAAGATGGAGTTCTTTCTCTTGACCTCGCCCGTGTGCAAGTCCCGGCCTTCGTGGAAATCACTCACGGGTGGAGGTGCCACCGAGTCACTCACGTGAAGTCCCCGCCATACGAGGCCGTCAATCACAAACAGGTCCAGGGGAGAGTGAAAACCGCCGCCGGCCCGGCACTGCCAGAGTTCCTTCCCCTCTTCAGCGGACAGCGCCGTGAGCTTCCCGGACAAGTTCGAGAGCACCACGCCGTCGGCCACGACCAGCGTGTACTTGCCGTATCCTTTGTTGCTGCTTCTTGTCTTCCCGCGCTGGCCGAACGTCCACAGCTCTTTGCCGGACGCCAGATCGAGGCACGTCACGCTGTCATTGACCTGGAAATACACCTTGCGGCCGTCGGAGGCGAGGGTTTCCGGCATGGGATTCGCCCCGGGATCCGACCACTGCCACAAGGTCTTGCCGCTTTCGGTGTTGCTGGCGACGATTGACTTCTTGTTCGGAGTCCGAAACCTCTTGCCGAACGCGGCGTGTTTCACGGCCTGTTCGGCTACCGGCGAGCCTTTCAGGGTCAGCAATATCTCGGCCGAAAAAGGGACCAGGTTTAATTTGTGCGAAGCACCCTTCGGGCCGTCCCGGCAAATTAAACCTGGTCCCTTTTTCGGCTTGTTGACCACGATGATTTCTTCGGCGCCCTTGGTGTCTTCATACGTTTTCAACGTATCGCCCGTCACGGCGTCGATTGCCGAAATGGGCGAGTTCAACCCAAGGGGCGCATAGACACGATCCCGCGACGCCACCAGCAGTCTCGTAACCTGCGGAGGGCCGGACCTGAAACCAATCCGGTGCCATGCCCAGGTCTTGATTCGCTTCTTCCAGAGTTCGACCCCGCTGAAGGCATCTCTGGCCACGATCGTCCATTTGCCGGGTACGGCCATGTTGGCCGGCGTGGCCTCGTCCACGATGTAGAATATCCTGCCGCCGGCCGTCACCACCGAACTGATGCTGTTGAGGCTGTGATGGTGTCGGGTCCAGCGCGGCGCTGCAAGCCACTGCATGTGTCTGGGCGGTCCCACTACCGTGTCGTGGGCGACGGCGTTGTTGTCCGGCCCGTGCAGGTAATGCGTCCACTGGTCGATATTCTTTGGCCGTGGCTTGGCCATCTTCACCCAGTCGCCGCTGCTGCCGTCGCAGGCCACCCCGCCGGGAGCCAGCACTCGCAACATCTCATCCTTCGATACATGATACCGGTCGCTCACGACCAGAAGGTTCACCAGGTTGTCGGTGTAGGGCAGATGCTCACCGTCAAATGCGTCTGCCGTCACTTTCCCGTAGATGCCC
>JAUWJC010000213.1 GCA_030607895.1 Pirellulales bacterium | reverse complement strand
GCGGGCCTAAAATGGGACCTGTTTTAATTGGCGCTATGGGGGGTGGTTGGTCAAAATTAAACGTGGTCATTTTTTGGGCCCGAATCCACCCGGCACGTTCCGCTATCATAGTTCGCGCGTGAGTGCCGACGACGGAGCCTTGGATTGGGTTGCCGCGTCCGGCGTGAAGAATTTCCGCTCGGCCACGCTAACCTTGGCCAAAAAAGCCGACGCGCCTCGCAAGTACACCGTGCGGTTGCACTTCGCCGAAGTTGAGGACCTTGGGCCGGGCAAGCGGGTCTTCGACATCTTCTTGCAGGACAAGAAGGTGTTGGCCGGGTTCGATATCGTCAAGCAAGCCGGCCAGGTCAATCGGGCCGTGGTCAGAGAGTTCAAGGGCGTTGAGGTCGTCGATCAATTGAAGGTCTCGTTGATGCCCGCCGCCGGCGCGTCGGCCAAACCGGTGCTCTGTGGAATCGAAGCCGTTGCGGAGGGGTGGTAGTGACAGAAAACGTGGATAAGCGCAAGCGGCGACGGACGCCGTATCCGTACCTGTTTCGCCTGTTGCACTGGCTGTTGGGTCCCAGCCTGGTGGTGTTAGTGCTAACCGGCTTGAGCCTCCACGCAATCTCCCGACCGCAATGGTCGTTGCTTGCCGGCCGGTTGCCGTCGTGGTTTTGGCCGGGTCGGGTGGACCTTGTGCATCTGGTGGCGGCGATTCTCTTTTCGGCCGCGATAATCTGCTCGCTCGGCGTCTACTGGCAACGACGGCGGCGGAAGCGCATCGACCATCTCGTGCTGTTGATCGGTGGGTTGGTGATGTTCCTAAGCGCCCAGTTGCTTCTCAATCCACTCGGGCCGCCGGCCGTCTACTGGACCGCCCGAGGGGTCCATGCCGTGGTTGGCCTGGTGGTGCTGCCGGTCGCCCTGCTTTGGCATGTGTGGACCGGGCTGGGTCAATACCGGCGTGCGCTTGTTGTCGCATTTCATCCTTGGGCCCGGCCGCATTACGGGGAGTTGGTGCTTTTCGCCTTGGTGGTGTTTGCCGTGGCTTGTTTGGTGCTAAGCGGCCTGCCCGTCCGGTCTGCAAATCGAGAGCTGTTGGCTAGGCGAATCGCAAAGCCGGAGGAAGAAGTTGTCGATTTGGAGAAGCTGCCGTGGGACGAAGCGCGGCCGCTTGTCGTTGAACTGGCCAACGGGGGCGGATTCAGTGCCGGGCGAACGCGAGTGACCCTTCGGGCGCTTCACGACGGCAGCGAGTTGTTTCTCTCGGCCGAGTGGTCTGATCCGGTCGAGGACCGACAGTACATGCCGTGGAAGAAAACCCCCGAGGGCTGGCAACGACTGGTAACCGACGAGGACGACGAGAGCGTTTACTACGAAGACAAGTTCGGCCTGGCATTTCCCACCCAGCCCGACTGGCGTTTCGAGCGGTTCGGCTGTGCCATTTACTGTCACGCGGGAGGCGGTCGGGCGTATGGCTACAAGGGCTCCGATCGGATAGTGGACGTTTGGCATTGGAAGAGCACGCGAACCGACCCGGTCGGCCAGGTTGACGACAAGTACTGGTGGAAGATCGACTTCGAGTCGAAGAACATCGGCCGTCACGGCGACCCGAAAGAGGGCGGCGGATACAAGAAGAACGTCTCGAAGGACAAGACGCACCCGGCCTTCTTGCCCGACGGCCCGGAGGCCGTCAAGCAGGGTATCATCCTGGCCGACCGCGCGGCGGAGTACACTCCCCGTGTGGCCGCCAAGATACGGCCGGAACAAATCGTGCCGGGCATTGTGGCCTCCGCCGCGGTGGGTGACCGGGGCGACATCCGCTGCCAATCGCACCACCAAGACGGACGCTGGAAGCTGTTCATCCGGCGCAAAATGGATACCGGCAGCGAGTATGACGTTACCTTCGTCCCCGACCGGACATATCCGTGCGGCGTCGCCGCCTTCGATCGCACATCCAAACGACACGCCTACAACCTGTCAGTCCACTGGTTTGTGCTGGAGCAGTGACGGGCTCCCGGGCGGAATTCGTTGCGATTGGCCCCCGGCTCGGGTAGAATATAAAGTTGCGACCGGTGGTCGCGGGAGAAGGTGCGACCACCGGTCGTGGCTTTGTGTGTATCCGCACCCCAACCCCGAAAGCAGACAGAATGACCACCAAACCAACTCGACGACAATTCTTGCGCACGGCCGCGGGTACGGCGGCTGCCGCGTGCGTGGTTAGCACGGCACGCGCCACCGGCAAATCAGCGGTGATCGAAACGGATATCCTCGACGCGAAAGTGAAGTTCGTACCGCAGTCGTTCTTCCGGCCCTTGATCCTCAGCACGGGTGTGATCTCCGAGATTACCGAGGCGATTGCCGAGGTGACGGTCAGCGTGGGCGAGTGCCGGGCAACCGGCCGGGGGTCGATGTACCTGAGCGATTTGTGGGCCTGGCCCGGGCCGAAAAAGGGACCAGGTTTAATTTGCCGGAACGGCCCGGAGGGTGCTTCGCACAAATTAAACCTGGTCCCTTTTTCGGCCGACAAGGCCTATTCGCACGACCAGCGCGATGCCGCATTGCGGAAGCTCTGCAACCAAATCGCCGCGGAGTTGCCCGCCATGTGCGGCGGCAAGGCCGCTCACCCGCTGGAACTGGGTATGCAACTGCACGAGAGCGTCTGTCACGGGAAGAAGCCGCCGGTACTCGCCCGGGCGATGTGTGCAAGCCCCTTCGACGCGGCAATCCACGACGCGGCCGGTATCGCCACTGCCCGTTCGGCCTTTAACTTCTACAAGACGCCCACGCCGCTACCCAGCGCCGATCGCTACTTCGAGCGGGGCGACGCCTGCCGGGCGATTGCCCAAATCATCAGGCCGCCGAAGCGCGAGCTTCGGGCGTGGTACGTGGTAGGCAAGAAGGACTCGATGGACAAGGACGTTGCCCCCTGGATCCGCGACCGGGGCTATCGCTGCTTCAAGATCAAGATACACGGCCGCGACAACAGCGAGGACGTCGCCCGCACGATAGAAGTCTATCGAGCGGCCAGGCGGCTCGGCGCCAAGAACCCCGAAATAACGGTTGACACCAACGAAGCCAATCCCGACGCGGCCAGCGTGAAGGACTTCTTCGGACGGCTCAAGTCGGCCGATCCGGAGGCGTTCGACGCGCTCGGCTACTTCGAGCAGCCCACCGCCCGCGACATCATCGCCAACCCGTTCGATTGGCACGAGATCGCCGCGATGAAGCCGGTCCTCTTGGACGAGGGGCTCACGAGTCTGCGGCTGATGAAAGAGGCCCTCAAGCAGGGCTGGAGCGGTTTCGCCCTGAAGACGTGCAAGGGGCACAGCTTCGCGCTGGTCGCCGCCGCCTGGGCCCGACGCCATGGAATGCCCGTCTCGCTTCAAGACCTGACCAACCCGGGTCTTGCGCTGATTGGCGCCGCGCTGTTTGCGGCCCACGTACCAACCATCAACGACGTGGAGTTGAATTCCGCCCAATTCACCCCGGCGGCCAACGCGGCCTGGCTGCCGCGGCTCCAACAGTTATTCGCGCCGACCGATGGCCTGCATCGGTTGCCGAAAGAAATCCCACCGGGACTCGGCTCGACGATGTAGCATTGCGAAGCCGCAAGCGGCTTGTTTAGCTGATACCGACACACAGCGGGAGTTCGGCGAGGAGTCGGTGCTTGATCCGTCCAAATTGGGGGGGTGGGTAGCTTGACAGAGGTCGATCGGTTGCCCAATAATACGCACGTGGGTCGGACTTCTTTCCCCAGCATTTGTTGCCACAAAACAATAGGAGTGCTTGTCATGCAAGAGAGTAATGGTCGTGGTTGTGTCGGCTGTCCCGCAACGCTGTGCCGCCGGGGTTTTATGACGGCGGCCGGGGCTTCAGCCATTTCGCTGAAAATGGGCGTGTTGGACTTCGCCTCGTCATTGTTTGCCGCCGAGCCCAAGCCGGCCGCCAAGCCGCGGATTCGGGCGGTGTTCTTTCGCCCGAAGACCCAAAAGGAATATTGGATGACCTGGCCGGGGCAATCGTACGATGCCAAGATGCATCAGGCCAATTATACGAAAACAATGGTCGATGCCGCAGCCAAGCTGGGTGTTGAACTTCAAGTGACCGCCGAGCCGATTTCCGACGAGGCGGGCGTGAATGCCTTGCTTGACGAGATCAAAAAGTCGCCGCCGGACGGCGTTCTGGTGACCATCATGTGCATGGAGCATTACTGGCAGATGGTCGACAAGTTCGTCCAGCAGCGAGGCGACATTCCTACGATCGTGTTCAGCCCGATGGGCACGTCGTTCACCGGCCACTTCAAGGGCACACGCAATGCCCCCAAAACCTTTGTGGCCGCCACGCAAGACTACGGCTGGCTGGCCGAGGGTGTGCATATGTTCAAGACAATGCACGACATGAAGAACACCCGGCTGTGCATCGTCCGGGGCGATAAAACGGAAGACCGACCGCTGGAAGTGATCGGCACCACGCTTCACTACATCCCCGAAAAACGCTGGCTCGACGAGTGGAAAACCGTCGAGGCGACCGACGAGGTCAAGGCAATCGCCGCTTACTACACGAAGGAGGCCAAGAAGATCGTCGAGCCGAAACCGGAAGACATCCTCAACGCGGCCAAGGCCTACGTAATCGCCCGAAAGGTACTGGCCGCCGAAAACTGCCAGGGCATCTCGGTGAATTGCCTGCCGATGGTCCGTCACAACCTGGTTCCCTGTGGACCGTGTATTGCCTGGTCGAAGCTCAACGACGAACTTATTCCCGGCGCTTGCGAGGCCGACTGGAACGCCTGCATCTCGCTACGGCTGACCGGACTGCTCACGCGGCGGCCCGGCTTCATGCAGGCCCCGGCCCCAAACACCATCAACGGCACGCTGATGGGCGCCCATTGCAGTTGTCCGCCCAAGCTGGACGGGCCGGACAAACCCCACGAGCCGTTCATCCTCCGTACCCACTCCGAGCCCGACAAGGGAGTTGCCCCGCAGGTGCTTTGGCGGATCGGCCAGGAAGTGACAATCATGAAGTTCCAGGGGCCGAAGTCCATCATTCTGGGCACCGGTCGCGTGGTGGCCAACATCGACACGCCGCCGTCAGGCGGGTGCCGCACGTCGGTCGAGCTTGAAATCGACGGCATGGACGATCCGCGAGATTGCAAGGGCTTCCACCAGTTGTTTATTTACGGTAAGCTCGACTCGCAATTCAAAGCATACTGCCGGTTGGCCGGAATCGATGTCGTACCGATTGTCTGAGAGCGTGTCGACGCCGAACCTCGCGTCCGGCACACTCTATCGGGTGGTTGTCCACGGGGAATCGAATGAAAGTCAAAGAACTGATCGCCGTGTTGAAGAGATTCGGCCCGGAGGCCGAGGTCCATCTAAGCGTGACCTCGTCCGACCGGGTGATCGAAACGCACGCCCGTCTCTGGGTTGGAGATTACGGTAGCGGCCCTCAGATCAACGCGGCGTTGAACTTTCGCGGTTCGTGCGTGTACGTGGGGTTCAGTCTGAAGCAACTCGTGGGGCGGGGTCCCGACGAGAGAATCGACCTGGGCCATTACGACAGCGAAGAAGACGCCGCCAAGGTCCACGACTTCTACGTCGTTCACAAAGAACTGGACGAGCCGCTCAACTTTCCCGACTTCGACTACGACAACTGGATTCCACCCCGAACAAGCTCCGGCAAGTACAACCAGTACATCGCCAAAATACTCGAAGAGAAACTGATGAGCGACTGAGCGCCGCGGCATTTTGTCTATAAAGCCGCGACCCGTGGTCGCGATTTGCCGCGAAGCCTGGCGTGATGTGTTCGTTTCACCGCCAACCGCGACCACCGGTCGCGGCTTTGTGATCGGCTCCTGCACTGGGCGGGTTTCTGCTATATTGGCCCAGATGAGTCGCGAACCTATTCTGAACCAATCGGCTGCCGTTTCCGATGATGATGATCGGGACCTCCGCCCGCAGCGGATGCGGGACATGGTAGGCCAACGGGCGGTGTACTCTCGCCTGGAGATAGCGGTGGACGCGGCCACCAAGCGGGGGGAGCCGTTGGGGCACATTCTCTTCGACGGTCCGCCGGGGCTGGGAAAAACCACTTTTGCCACCTGTATTCCACGCGATCTGGGCGTCCCATTCCAAATCTCAAGCGGTGCCACGCTGAAGGCGCCCAAAGACCTGATTCCCTATCTTACCAATGCCGAGGAGCGGTCGGTCCTGTTCATCGACGAGATTCATCGGCTGCAAAAGGCGGTCGAAGAATTCCTCTACCCGGCAATGGAGGATTTCAGCATCGACCTGATACTCGGCGAGGGGATCAATGCGCGAACCATCAACATGCAACTCAAGCCGTTCACGCTGATCGGGGCCACCACCCGGACCGGCCTGCTGTCGGCGCCGTTGCGCGACCGGTTCCAAATGCGTGAGCATCTTGACTTTTACACGGTCGAGGAATTGGCCGAGATCGTCCGCCGCAATGCCCGCAAGCTTCGGGTGGAAATAGACGAGCCGGCCGCTCTGGAGATCGCCAAGCGGAGCCGCAGTACCCCCCGATTGGCAAATAACCGGCTCCGCTGGGTTCGCGACTACGCCCTGAGCAAGGCCGACGGCACCATTACGTTGCCGACCGCCCGCGATGCCTTGGCCATGCAGAGCATCGATACGATGGGGCTGGACGGTCAGGATCGCAAGTATCTCAAAACGGTTATTCGGGTTTTTGGCGGCGGGCCCGTGGGCGTGGAGGCGGTAGCTCACACCATGAATATCGCGGTGGACACGCTAATCGATGAGGTCGAGCCCTACTTGTTGCGAAGCGAACTAGTTGTCCGCACGCCTCGCGGCCGAAAGATCACGCCCGCCGCACTCGATCATCTGGGCCTGGAGCGTCTGCCGGACGCCGACAGCGGCCAGCAGCAGAAGCTGTTTTAGGAGGGGCGAGGGACGAGGGACGAGGGACGAGGGTTGAGGGGTGGCGTTGCGAAGCCGCAAGCGGTTGGATTGCTGCCTTCCCCCTTCCCCCGTCCGCCTTCCCCCTTCCCCCGTCCGCCTTCCGCGGTCCGGAGGGCGCCTTGCGCTGGCGCGGGGGGGGTGGGGGGGGGCGGTGTGGCGTTGTTTGATGGGTGGTGGCTGGGTGGGGT
>JAUWJC010000016.1 GCA_030607895.1 Pirellulales bacterium | reverse complement strand
TTACGGCTCGGCAGGAGCCTCGCCCTCCCGGCCGCGAAATGTTACCTGGATGTTGGCGGAATTGAACCAGGCCCGCTTACAGTTTGAGATGTTTAGCTTGTGCGGAAAGCCCGGAGTTGTCAACACAACGCCATTTTCAGGGTCGTCAGGGCAAGTTTTGGCCTCCGGACTTCCGCCCAGCGCAGCCGGTTCAGGATTCGGCGACGTATCTTGCAAAACGCGGTCAGGCTGGATATGCTGGTTGCTGAGCGTAAGGGCTGGTAGTCACAACTACTTGAGGGGATGTATTGGATGATCTATTTTGGCTGTATGCGGCGTTACGGCAGCCCGTCATTCCGGCTTTGCACATTCGTTTTGGTGTTGGCTTTCGCGGCTGGTTGGACGACTCTGGCCTGGCCGACTCTGGCCCGGGCGGTCGAGTTTCCCGGCCCCCAGCCCGGCAAGGCCGTTGCCCGGCTCGACGGACAGCAACTCGTTCTTCAAACGGCGGCGCTTCGAGCGACCTGGAATCTGAACGGCCAACGGCTCGGACCGATGGAAGTGGTGGACCGCATGTTGGACGGCGCGGTCCGTGCAAAGGCGGCCGAGGCGTTTGTGGTCAAGCTGGCCGACGGCCGATCGGTCAAGGCATCCGCTCTTCGCCTATCCGGCAAGCCGACTCTGGAGAGAATCGAACCGCGGCCGAAGGCCGTTGGAAGGCGCCACAGGCTGGCCGGTTGGAAGGCCACCGTGCCGCTGGTTGCACAAGACGGGAGTCTCCGCGCCGAGTGGCAGGCCACGATCCGCGACCAGGCAAACTACGTGCGGCAGCGCGTCGCCTTGCAGGCTGAAAACAAAGCAATCGCCGTCAAGGAACTTGTGCTGCTGGACGCCGCCGCCCCCGATGCCCAAGTGCTGGGCGCGGTCGACGGCTCGCCCGTCGTGGCACGTAGCCTGTTTCTCGCTTGCGAGCATCCCATGGCCACAAGCCGGGTGGAAGACGGCCGGGCCGTTTGTTCCCTGTTGCGATACGGTCCTCTGCGGCCGGGTGATACCTGGACAGTCTCCGCGGTCGTCGGCGTTGTGCCGGCCGGTCAACTGCGCAGGGCGTTTCTCTACTACGTTGAGCGCGAGCGGCCCTGCCCTTATCAACCTTTCCTACATTACAACTCCTGGTACGACATCATTCTCTCGCCCGAGCGGAAGATGACCGAGGCCCAATGCCTCGGGGCGATCGAGGGCTTCGGCCGCGAACTGACGAACAAGCGCGGGGTAAGGCTCGATTCGTTCGTCTTCGACGATGGCTGGGACGACAACCGCACGCTCTGGCGATTCGACAAGGGCTTCCCGCACGGATTCACTACGCTTGAGCAAGCCGCGGCCAAGTACAAATCGTCACTTGGCGTTTGGCTTTCGCCCTGGGGTGGCTACGGCGTGGCAAAGAAGGCGCGGCTGGAGTACGGCAAAACGCAAGGCTTCGAGACGAACAGTCGCGGATTCGCGCTGGCCGGGACCAAGTATTACGGCCGGTTTCGTGATGTTTGTGCCGAGATGATCGACAAGTACGGCGCAAACTATTTCAAGTTCGACGGCGTCGGCTTCGGTAACGATTCCAAGGGCAGCGCGGGTACGGAGTTGGCGCCGGATATCGAAGCCATGCTCCGGCTGATCGGCGACCTGCGGCGAATTCGCCCCGACGTGTTCATCAGCGTCACCACGGGAACCTGGCCTTCACCCTACTGGCTCTGGCATGGCGACTCGATCTGGCGCAACGGCCAAGACGTGGGCTACTTCGGCTCCGGCACCATGCGGCAGAAGTGGATCACCTATCGCGACATGATCGTCTACCGGATGATTACCCGCCGCGGGCCGCTGTACCCAATCAACTCGCTGATGGTCGTTGGAGTCGCTCTCGGCCAATGGAGCATCCCGACCAAGATGCAGGCCGATACGGGCGATGTGGTCGACGAGATTCGCATGTTATTCGGCTCGGGTACGAATAACCAAGAGTTGTACATCACGCCCGCACTGATGACACCGCCCATGTGGGACGCCCTGGCCGAAGCGGCCAAATGGTCGCGCGGCAACGCCGACGTGCTGGTCGACGTACATTGGTTCGGCGGCGATCCGGGCAAGGCGGAGCCGTATGCCTACGTCTCCTGGTCGCCGCGCAAGGGCATCCTGGCTCTTCGCAACCCGGGCAAGAAACCGGCCGTGTTGGAAGTCGATCTCCAAAAGGCCTTTGAGTTGCCCAAGGACGCCTGCCGGCGATACGTGCTCAAAAGCCCCTGGAAACAGGGCCGCGAGCCGAAAATCACTCTCGAGGCGGGCAAGCCGCACATATTCAAGCTGGCCCCCTTCGAGTCGCTTATACTGGAAGCGCTGCCGGTCGAGTAGCCGGTGGTACAACGAGAAACGAGAAAGGACCACATCATGCAGACACTCGACGCTGTCCACGAATCGTCAACTGTAAAGCCGCGACCAGTGGTCGCGGTACGCGCAAGTAGCAGGCCAACGACCCGAACACCGCGACCACTGGTCGCGGCTTTACATGGTTGCATGGCCGCGGCGATTGTTGCTTGTGCGATTCCGGCCGCCGCGATGGATTTCCCCGGGCCCCGGCCCGGCAATCCCACGGCCGAACTCGACGCCCGGAAACTCGTCCTGCAAAACGGCGGGATCCGAGCCGCGTGGAACCTGGCCGAGAAGCGGATCGAACTGATCGAAGTGGCCGACCTTATGGCGGGCAAACAGTTCCGCCCACGGGCGGCCGAACTGTTTTCGATCGAACTGGCCGACGGGCGGACGATCAAGGCATCGGACCTGAAGATCGCGGACAAGCCGGCACTGGAGCGAATCGAAGCGGACGCGAAGTCGGTCCGCCGCTCCGGCCGATTTCCCGGCTGGAAAGCCACCGTGCCGCTGGTCTTGGCCGACGGCACGATGAAGGTCCGCTGGAGTGCCGTCATTCGCGACCAGTCGAACTACATCCGGCAGGAGGTGACGATCTGGGCCGTCGGGCAGGCCTTGCCCATCAAGCGGCTGGTGCTGATCGATTTCACCGCACCCGGCGCACAGACCATCGGCGCCCGGACCGTCGGCGAGGTGGATGGATCACCTGTTTTCGCGGGCAATCTGTTCTTGGCTTGCGAGCATCCCATGGCGCACCATCGGGCGGAGGAGGGTCGTATCGTCTGCTCGCTACCCCGGTTCCAGCCGGTCGAGCCGGATAGGCCGCTTACGGTGACATCGGTCTTCGGCGTCGTTCCGCCGGGTCAGCTTCGCCGCGGCTTCTTGTACTACGTCGAGCGCGAGCGGGTCAGGCCGTACTCGCCGTTCGTCTACTACATCTCCTGGTTCGATATCGCCGGGCACGGCGGAAAAATGCACGAAAAGCAGTGCGTCGGCGTGATTCGGGCGTTCGGCGAAGAGTTGTCGACCAAGCGGGGCGTCAAGCTCGATGCCTTCGTCTTCGACGACGGTTGGGACGACAACAAAACACTTTGGCTGTTCGATTCCGGTTTTCCTAACGGCTTCGCGCCTTTACAGACGGCCGCGGCCAAGTACGGCGCCGTGCTGGGTACCTGGATATCGCCTTGGGGCGGCTACGGCAAGGCAAAGGCCGAGCGGCTCGAATACGGCAAGTCGCAAGGTTTCGAGACGAACCCCCGGGGGTTCTCGCTGGGTGGGCCCAAGTACTACAAAAGATTCCGCGACGTCTGCATCGAACACATGCGGAAATACGGCGTGAGCTACTTCAAATTCGACGGCGTCGGCAAGGGCAACTTCATTACTGGACCCGGCGAGGAGTACGGGCCCGATATCGAGGCCCTGTTGCGGCTGATCGGCGACTTGCGCGGCATCCGGCCGGAGTTGTTCGTCAATGCGACGGTCGGCACCTGGCCGTCGCCCTACTGGCTCTGGCATAGCGATTCGGTCTGGCGTGCCGGGGGCGACTGCGGCTGGAAGGGGCCCGGCTCCTCGCGGCAGCAATGGCTGACCTACCGCGATGGGGTCGGCTACCAGTTGCGCACCCGCCGCGGACCGCTCTACCCGCTCAATTCGCTAAAGTTCCAAAGCGTCATATTAGCGCGACACAGCCTGGCAGCCAAGATGTCAAACGACCCGAAAGACGTAATCGACGACATCCGCATGGCGGCCGGCTCGGGCACGCAAATGCAGGAGTTCTTCGTCACCTCGGCGATGATGACGCCCGAATTGTGGGATACAGTGGCCGAGGCGATCGGCTGGATGCGCGAGAATACCGACGTCCTGGTCGATACGCACGGAATCGGCGGCGACCCGGCCAAGCTGGAGGTGTACGGTTACGCTTCCTGGTCGCCGCGCAAAGGGGTGCTGGTGTTGCGCAATCCGTCGGACAAACGGGCGCGGATTGCCGTCGATCTTCAGACTGCGTTCGAACTGCCCGACGGTGCACCGCGGCGCTACGCGCTACAGTCTCCCTGGAAGGACTCGCAAGACCGAACGAAGCTTACTCTCCAGGCCGGGCAACCGTATCGGTTCGAGTTGGCTCCTTTCGAGGTCCTGGTCCTGGACGCCCTGCCGGCAAGATAGAAGTGTAGGGTGGATCGAGGCACGAGACCCACGCGCGAGAAACCGAAATCGGATGCCTCTGCGTGGGTCTCGTACCTCGACCCACCCTACAGGATTACTACAACTCCTCGATCGGCGCTCCGCCTTGATCTACGTTCTCGGCGGTGAAATAGCGTGAGTCTAGCACGATGGCCTTGGGCACTTCTTCGCCGCCGAGGATCTTCAGGGCCGTCGCGATTGCCTCGCTGCCGCCGGTGGGATACTGAAAAGTGGCACCGAGTATGCCCTGCTTGACGTAGGCGATGCCTTCCTGGGGTAATGCGTCGACGCCGACGAAGACAATGTCCTTCTCGCGGCCGACGGCCTTGGCCGCCAGATATGCACCGTGCGCGCCGGGATCATTGTGCGCGTAGACCGCGTCGATCCGCTCGAATCGGGCGAGCGCCGATTCCATTTCTTCGCGGGCTTCCGGCTCCAGCCATTGCATGTCGACCTCGAAGAGGACTCGGATGCCCGGGTGGTGGATCAGTGCCTCGCGGAACCCGGCGTGCCGATCCTGAGCCGGCGTGGAGGTCATCAGCCCTTTCAGTTCGATAATCCGGCCCTTGCCGCCGAGTTTTTTGATGAGCCATTTTCCCGCCGCGAGTCCGATCTTCTCGTTGTCGGCTCCGATGAAGCAGGTGTACTTGTCGCCGATCACCGCCCGGTCCAGCACGATAACCGGAATGCCCGCGCTAAACGCCTTGGCAACCGGCTCGGTGAGCGGCTGGGCCTCTTTGGGGCTTATGATGATCAGGTCGACGCCCTGGCTGACGAACTCCTCGACGTGCGCCCGCTGCTTGAGCGTGTCGTTTTGTGCGTCCTTGAAGACGACCTTGAGATCGGGGTGCCTTTTGGCGGCCGCCTCGATGTCGGCGTTCATTTGCACTCGCCACGGCTCGCCCAAATTGCACTGGCTCATGCCGATCGTGTAGCCCGTCTCTTCCTTCTTCACGTCCGGTCGAACGGGCTGGGGGTCGCTGTCCGAGCAACTGCATCCGGCCGGCAACACAACGACCGCAAGCAAAGCAATGTGGCGAACGAGCGAGGAGATATTCAACATCGTGAACGTTCCTTTCGTCATAACGCGGCCTGCGGCCGCAACCAAACTGTTTAGTCCCGGGGCAGGTACCGCCGCGTGGCCGCGGCGGCTAAACGCGTGGCGTGGGCAGTCAGATCACCCCTTCTACGCCAGCCCCCGCTCATGTTATACTCCAACCAAGGAATTGCAAAGCCGCGACCAGGGGTCGCGGGATTTCCAAGCGGCGGGTCAACGAACCGAAAATACGCGACCACTGGTCGCGGCTTAACAAACGAATTGAAAAGGAGGCGAGAATGAGGGTTTTGGGTATTTCTGGTAGTCCACGATGTGAAGGTAATACAGAGATTCTCGTGAAATTGGCCTTGGATGTCCTGGCCAAAGAGGGGATGGAAACCGACTTCCTCTCGCTGGCCGAGCATCCTATCCATCAGCACATTGCCGGCGACGGCAGTGCGAAGTCGGCCGAAACCGAAGGCTCGCGGGACGATTCGGTTCTGAAAGACATTGTCGAGCGGTTCAAGCAGGCCGACGGGATACTGATCGGCTCGCCGGTCTATTTCGGCTCCGCCACGCCGCAGACGATGGCCCTGTTGAACCACGTGGGATACCTGTCGCGGCGGACCGACAAGTTCCTGCGGCGTAAAGTCGGCGCGGCCATTGCGGTTGGGCGTCGGGCCGGACAGAACTTCACCATTGCGCAGCTCAACTACTGGTTCCTGTTGAGCGAGATGATCGTGCCCGGCTCGACCTACTGGAACGTGGGCATCGGGCTCAATAAGGGCGACGTCAAGAACGACGAAGAAGGGCTCCAGACGATTCGCGACCTGGCAGCGAACATGGCCTGGGTGATGAAAAAACTGGGTGCATAGCAGACTCTGACGGCAGCCTGGGCCGCGATCTCGATGACAAAGGTGGGCAAGACCTTGAGCAAGCTCTTCTCGCCCGAAGCCTCGCCACCAAAACCCTCCATCAAGCCCGAGCCGGATAGACAACGCCCGATTTCCTTGCTACAGTCTCACTTCTTCTGCTCTTCCGGCGGGAGCAGGTGGAAGACGATTCGGTAGGCCTTGTGACCTTCGGCCAGTTGCTTGGGGTAGAGTCGGGCGATCTCCGCCCGTAGTTGGTCGGCCGTGTCGAAACCGTCGGGGCGAGCGTCCTCGTCGGTGAGTTGATCCAGTTGCACCTCGTCAACGGCGGTGATACGGATGTATCCGGCGCCGGGTATGTAGCTGCGTTGCCCCGGTTTCATCCGCCGGAACTTCCACAGGCGGATAGTCTGTATTTTCCGGCCCTGGCGAATGGCCGGCAGGAACTTCTTCTTGAATAACAACATGCCCCTAACCTAATCGGTCGGCCTGCTGCAGGTCAAGTGAGCTATCAGCTTTCAGCTATCAGCGGTCAGCGGTCAGCGGTCAGCTATCAGCCGGGAACTTCGCATGAAACGCCGTTCCCAAGGGCTGAAAGCTGATAGCTGATAGCTGACCGCGCCGGGTCGTGCTGATCGAACGGTTGGGACGGTTCAAATGGTTGAATCCGGCTGTAACGCGACTGACGGATGGGAGGGGCGGCTGGGAAGACCTGTGACGGCTGTTCGGCCGTCGCGTCGCGGCAGCAGCCATCGGCCGGCAGTTTGGCTCAGCGCTCCGCGAAAAACCGGACGATCCGAACGAATGATAGGCCCTGCATGGAGTGTGGGCCGAGTTGGCAAGCTGGTACGGAACTGGTCAGGGAAGCATGACGGATCGCCTAAGACGCTCTCTACCGCCACGGTTGGTGGTGCCGCTGGTGTTGCTGCTGTTGAGTGGCATTCTGTGGCTGCCGGTGCGAAACACTCAACACACACCTCCAGCCGAGACGGCACCAGTCGAAGCGCTACCGGTCAAGACGGTGCGGACCGAGCCGCCGCCGTCACGTTTATTCCTTGCGGGAGAGCGGATCGGAGCGATTCCTTCCTCGGCCGATAGTTGCCCGCGGGTGGTTGAAGCGGTATTCCCGACCGGTCGTCAGATGCCCGGTCGTCAAACGCCCGGCTTCACGGAGTCAGCTTCATCGTCGGCTTCCTCGCCGGTCCCGGGTCCGTTCAGACCGCGGGGGCCGATCCTCATGCCCGGGTATCCGGAACCCTTGCCCCCGATTCCGCTACCTCCTGTCGGTCAACCGGCTGTATCCGAGCCGAGCGGCCGGCCGCCGGGTATGTCGAAGGCTTCCCTGCCGGCCGAACCGTCGTCAGCCGCCGCCGGTCCGTCGGGCGGTTCGTCCGGCAGTGAGAAGCCGTTACGGTTGGGCGAGGGGCAGTCGGCCGGGGTGCGGCTTGCGCCTCGTGGCGGTCCGGTCGAGCGTTCGAAGCAATTGGAGCGGATCGCGCGTGAGGCGGACATCCGCACGAGGCGTGGTTTTGAATTGGCCGGTCGCGGGGCGCATTTCTCGGCCCGAGCGGAATTTGTCCGCGCCTTGCGGTTGGTCGCCCAGGGACTCGATGCCGAGCACCGCACCGACGTGCACAGCCGTACTTTGGCCGCCGGCCTGACGGCACTCAAAGAGGCCGAGGAGTTTATGCCGCGCGGTTCGCGTTTGGAGGCCGACCTGGACATGCGGGGAATCGTCGGTGGGCATCGCACGCCGGTCCTCAAAGATACCCAACTCGACAGGCTGACGCCGTTGGAGGGGTTGCAGTGCTACTTCACCTATGGCCAGCAGCAGTTGGGAATCGCCGTCGGCCCGGAAGTGGCCGGTTCCATGGCTTTGCACGCTCTTGGCAAGCTGCACGCCAAACTGGCCGGCGAAAAGACACCCATGGTCCGCGCGGCGGAACCCAAGGCGATAGTGTTCTATCAGGCGGCCCTGTTGGCCAATCCGCGGAACCACATGGCCGCCAACGATTTGGGTGTGTTCTTGGCCCGGTCCGGACGCCACGAGGACGCCCAGCGGTTCTTCCAATACAGTCTGTCCGACGGCGGTCAACCGGTGAGTTGGCGAAACCTGGCCGTGGTGTACAGTCAACTGGGCCGAGTGGACCTGGCCGAGCAGGCCGAGCTGCGCTGGCGGTCGCTATCCGGCGACAAGACCGATCTGTCCGATTCGTCTCCGCGGGTCCGCTGGCTGGAGCCGGACGCGTTTGCCCAGGCGTCCCCCCGACCGCCGAACGCCTGGTATCCGGGCCAATCGCCACCGCCGCGGGCCACACCGGTCACATCGGCCAATCCCGTGCCGCCGGCCCCCAAGAAAACCGCCTGGTCGTGGCCCTGGGATAACCTGTTAAAGAGGAATTGAAGTGCGCGTGCAACAAGAATCGATGGAAACCGGTTCAGTCGGACAACGTTGTCCCGGCGCCAGACACCCTCTGGTGCGGCTTGTGTTGGTAGCCACCTGTTGTCTTCCCATGTCGGGTGTGTCGGAGCCTAACCCCAATACCGTTGAAATAGCGGTAACCACCGATATCACGCGGAGTTGTGGCATAAAGCCGCGACCGGTGGTCGCGGTGAACGATTGGCAAAACCGCGTGTTTCTTACCGCGGACGCGACCACCGGTCGCGGCTTTATAAGTAACGGCGATGTGTCCACGCCGCGGTGGCAGCCGATTCAACTTTGCCAGGCGCTTGGGCCGGCCGCACCGTACGATATCCGCGGCGTCGACTGCTCGGGCAGCACGAATTGCCGGCGGCTGGGATGGGAAGCGATCCGCTCCATCAACTGGCAAATGTATGCCCAGGGTGAATACGTCGGGCACGAACGAACCGAGCACGTCTGGGAGTATCGGTTGCGCGTGGACGACGAACTCGACCTGGTATACCGACTTACACGCGAGGAGATCCCAAACCCGTACCGGCTAAACGTGGGCGACGAGATTCGCCTCGAGTCGTTCACCGATCCGGACCTGAACCGCGACATGATAATTCAGCCCGACGGCACGATTACGGTGCGACTGCTGGGCCAGGTCCGCGCTACCGGGCGCACGGTGGCGCGGCTAAACGAGGAGTTGGAAGAGGCCTACAAGAAATACTACAAGGTGCCGGCGCTCACGGTCTCGCCGCTTAGGGTGAACAGCAAGCTGGAGGACCTTCGCAACGCGGTCGATAGCCGATTTGGTCGGGGTGGGCAAAACCGCTCTGCCCGGGTTACGCCCGAGGGAACAATCCAACTGCCCGTGGTCGGGTCGTTTTTCGTGCAAGGGTTTACTCTCCCCGAATTGCAACGCGAGGTGAACGAGCGATATCGGGAGGAGATCGAAGGGATCGAGGTAATCCCGGTGCTGGTGCAGCGTGCACCGCGGTATGTATTCGTGATGGGTGAGGTTTTCAAGCCGGGCCGGTTCGAGATGACCGGGCCGACCACGATGCTTCAGGCCCTGAGTATGGCCGGAAGTTGGAAGGTGGGAGCGCACCTGAAGCAAGTGGTTGTCTTCCGCCGCGGCGACGACTGGCGTCTGATGGCCACCATGGTAGACATTCGGCCCGCCCTGTTCGGCCGCGACCCCTGTCCGCCCGCCGAAATCTGGTTGAACGATTCGGACGTTATCGTCGTCCCGAAGAGCCCGATTCTGGCCGCCAATAACTTCATCGAACTGGTCTTCACCAACGGCATCTACGGCGTCTTTCCCATGAACACCACGCTCAATTTCGCCAAGCTCAGCACCCTGTAAGGGAAATAAGCTGTACAAATTGGTGGCACGCTCTGAGGAACGAAGGGCGTGGCGAGGTATTCCCAAACACGCCCTTCGCTGCGCTCAGGGACGTGCCACTCTTGGTGGCATGTTCACCGGGCGGGTAAAGTGGTATGCTCGGGGTGTAAGTCAAGCCGCTTGCGGCTTCGCAACTCACCAGTTGCGGCTTTACAGGGTGCGAATATGCCGCGGAGTATCGAATTGCCACCCGACGGGCCGGCCGAAGCCGATGGGAGTAAGCCGGGCGGCTGGTGGCACGAATCGGAAGACGGCCGGACGGTAGTCTGCGACCTCTGCCCACGCGCCTGCAAGCTGCGGCCGGACGCACGCGGGTTTTGTTTCGTCCGCCAGAACCGCGACGGCCGAATGGTCTCGACCACCTACGGACGAAGCACCGGGTTCTCGATCGACCCGATCGAAAAGAAACCGCTCAACCAGTTCTATCCGGGCACGGCCGTGCTGTCGTTTGGCACGGCCGGCTGCAACCTGGGATGCAAGTTCTGCCAGAATTGGACTTCCTCCCGCTCGCGCGAGGTTGATGGGTACTGCGAGTTGGCCCAACCCGAGACCATTGCCGAGGCCGCACGGCAGTTGAAGTGCCAAAGCGTGGCTTTCACCTACAACGACCCGATAATCTGGGCCGAATACGCTATCGATACCGCCGCCGAGTGCCACCGGCTTGGCGTGAAGACGGTGGCCGTCACGTCCGGTTACATCGCGCCGGCAGCCCGGGCCAGCTTCTTCGAGATGATCGACGCCGCCAACGTCGACCTGAAGGGGTTCACCGAGGGGTTTTATCGGGAGTTGACCGGTGGGCACTTGGAACCGGTGCTCGATACGCTGCGGTGGCTGGTGCATGAAAGCAACGTCTGGGTCGAGATAACCAACCTGATTATACCCCGAGCGAACGACTCTTGGGAGCAAATCGAGCGGATGTGCGGCTGGATCGTCGAGCAGTTGGGGCCCGACGTGCCGCTGCACTTCAGCGCGTTCCACCCCGATTTCAAGCTGCTCGATCGTGGCCCCCCGCCGCCGGAGACCCTTGCAACCGCACACGATATCGCCAAGAAGGTCGGGTTGAGGTATGTTTACACGGGAAACATCAGCGACCGCTCGCGGCAGAGCACGTATTGCCCGCGGTGTGATCGGGTGGTGATCGAGCGGGACGGATACCACTTGGGGCAGTATGGCCTGGAAGGTAATCGGTGCGGCCAGTGCGGCGCGGAGATTGCCGGCCGGTTTGGCGACGAGGTCGGCCATTGGGGTGGTCGGCGTAAGCCGGTTCGCATTGCCGAATTCGCCCGCCCCAAACCCAATGCATCGGCCGCCAAGGGGGAAACAAACATGCAAGACAAACCGTCCGAACAACCGACGGCCGGACGCGAGTCGTCGGACCGCCCAAAGCTGACCGAACAGCAGGAAGAAGTCGTGTTCCGCGCGGCCGGTCGCCGCGTTGTCGCCGCGGTAAACAATCTTCCGCCCGAGCCGATGGGCCGGCTGCTGGGCGATACGGCCGGCACGCCCGTGTTCGGCGCGTTCGTTACCTTGAGGCGGAGCGGGCAACTGCGGAGCTGTTGCGGTTTTCTCGGCCAGTCGGTTCCGCTTGGCGAAGCGTTGGACCGCGCGGCCGTTCGGGCGGCCAAGGTCGATCCACGCTTCCCTCCCATCTCACCAACCGAACTAAAGCACCTCGACATGGACGTCTGGCTGCTCTGGGGAATGAAGCCGGTCGACCAGCGGGGCGAAGATCGAATCAATGCGGTAACGGTCGGCAAGCACGGCCTGCAAATCTCGCGGGCTGGAGCGAGGGGACTGTTGTTGCCGGGTGTGGCTATCGATCACAAAATGGACGCCGAGGAATTCCTCGAAGCCGTCTGCCGCAAGGCCGTGCTTCCACTCGACGCCTGGAAAGACGACGACACCATGCTGATGACGTTCGAGGGACATTCCATCGAGGGCCGGCTCGATTCGACCATGCTCCAGGAGCAACCGGAACCGGCCGGCGGCGGGCCGACCAAAGCCGAACTGGAGACACTGGCCGACTTCTGCCGCCAGAACCTGGTCGCCTTGCTGCGGGGCGCAACGCCAAACTCCTACCTGCCCGGCGGGTTCGACGACGGCGTGTGCGGCCTGACGCTGAAGGTCCACGTGCCGGGCAACCCGGAGCAGGTCGAGTGCAACCGCCTGGCGCTTCGGCCGGAGATGCCGTTGCAGTCGACTCTCTTCCGCCTGATTCAAGCGGCGGCCGACATGCTTCGCTCGCAACGAACCGACGCCGGCTCGCTCGAAACGGCAGAAATCGGCCTGAGCATCCTCTGGGACCCGGCCATGCACGGCACGCTCGACATCGCCTGCCAAGGGGGAGCGGAACTCGACGGCATCGACGCCAAAACCCGCGCCGTGTTGGTGGGCGATGCGGCCCGCTGGGCATGGGTCTACGATCCGCAACGCACGGCCGAGGAACTGTTGGCCGAGGCGGCCGAGGTGGCCGTTGCCGAGGCTTCCTACAAACGGGCGACCGCACGAGTAATCAGCCTGGCTATTGCATCGACCGAGTCGCGTGCGACCGCCAACAACGCGCCGCCGGTCGAAGCAATCCGCTCGCCGGCCGTGGCAGGCGGTTTCTATCCGGGCGATCCGGACCAACTCGCCCGGGCAATCGACGGGCTTCTGCCCAAGGAGGTTAAGCCCGAACGCTGGGCCGGTGCCATGGTTCCGCACGCGGGCTGGACGTACTCCGGCCGGCTGGCGGCCGAGGTGTTCGGCCGGATCGAGTTTCCCGATCGGACGATCATATTCTGTCCGCGGCACCGTCCGGGCGGAGCGGCCTGGGCGGTCGCGCCGCACAGAACCTGGTCGCTGCCGGGCCCCGATGTGGACTCGGACCCCGAGTTGGCCCGACAATTGGCACAGGCCGTTTCAGGACTGGAACTCGATTCGGCGGCCCATCGGGCGGAACACGCCATCGAGGTCCAACTGCCGATTATCGCCCGGCTGGCCCCACACACAAAGGTGGTGGGCGTTGCCGTCGGCGGTGGCGATTTGAACGCCATCGAGGAATTTGCCGAACAGCTTGCCGAGCTATTGGGCAAAATGGCCACGCTGCCGTTGCTGGTCATCTCGACCGACATGAACCATTTTGCCGACGACACCGAAACCCGCCGCCTGGACCGCCTGGCACTGGACGCCATCGAAAGCCTCGACCCGACCCGCGTCTACCGGACGGTAAAAAAAAACCGCATCAGCATGTGCGGCATGTTGCCCACGGTGCTGGTGATGGACACCCTCCGCCGGCTCGATCGGCTCGGCGAGTGCCAGCCGGTCGGCTACGCCACCAGCGCCGAAGTCTCCGGCGACACACAGCGCGTGGTAGGCTACGCGGGAATGTTGTTCAGATGACCCTGATGGTTATCTAGAAACCATTTGCCCCAACGCGTGTTCAGCCCGGTCGTTGCCGGTACCCCTCGTTCTTCGCTGCGCCCCTGCTGCGATCCACTACTTCGCCGAGAGAGTGCCGCTCCATCTCCTTGAGCGCGGCAACCATGGCATCGAGGTCGTAATTGTGCTTTCTAGCGAATTCGTCTCTGCTGCGCCAGACTTCCTCCAGGAACTCATTCTTCATCGGCTGAGCCCTCCAGGATTTCGATGGGCGTACATATCTCGGGACACGGATGGCCTGCCACGGCGCATACTGATCGGACCACAGGTTTCGAGCCCGGGTTGTCAATATGGCGGCAGTTCCAGGTGAGCAGCAAATCGACGCAATGAACAGCAGCCACGGCAATATGAAGAGCGTCCGCCTCGGCCTTGTGTGGCAAGGCACCTCGTTCAACCAACGCTCTTGCGAGATCCCGTACCTCGGTTGTCATCTCGAGTTCAGCAATGCCTTCGAGATAGGCCAGACGCTTCCGTGACGCTTCTGGATCACCGGCGGTAGCTTCGGCAACCACAAGCCGCGAAGCGAACAGTTCATACCGTGAACGATGTTCCTGCCACCAGTCTCTTGTCGCTTGCTGACACGCCGCGATCAAGAGGTCATGGCTCGGCCTACCAGCAAGATAGCTGACAATCGATGTCTCAACATAGACGCTTTTCATAACAACTAGTGTACCCCACGGGCCGCGGCCCGACAAGGTTGCTCGCCAGCAGAGCCCAACTGACCGAAGATCATGCCTATTTTGCGACGAATTCCGCCCGGCCGGCGGACTTGTCCGCCGTGAACGAACCAGCGGCGGACAAGCCTGCCGGCTAAACCTACGGCGTCCTATCGGAGCGTTTTGACTTCCTGTGGTGCGACTTGTCGCGGCGAGTGTGCAACGGCGGCGGGGTGTCTTCGTCGTTGGCGGACCCCGAGACGACCTCGCCTGCGTCCGCCTCGGGCAGTCCGTCGGTCGACGTGCTGGGTCGGTCGGTCGACTTGCGTGCCAACGTCTCTGCTTTCAGGCGGCGCCGACGCGAGGCGCGGTCGAAGAAGTAGCCCACCGGGCCGGAGAGCAAGGCGGGCAGAAAGATCAGGTCGCCCACCAACGCGGCAAACAGCAGCGCGAGCATCAGGTAGCCAAACCGCTGAGTCGGCGTGAATGTGCTGAATGCGAAAGCGGCCAGGCCCAGCCCGGCGATCAGAGTGGTTTGGGTCATTGCCGTGGCACATCGCTCGTAGGCCATCATGGCGGCCCCTTTTCGGTCGAGACCGTCGTCCATACCCTGTCGGAACCAGGTGAGGTAGTGGATCGTATCGTCTACCGCAACACCCAGTGCCACGCTGGCGGTCATCATCGAGCCCACGTCGACCAGAATGCCGAGCCAGCCCATCATGCCGAAGATAATCACCACGGGAAACAGGTTGGGAAGCATCGAGACCAGTCCGGCCGAAAAACTCCTCAGCACGAGCATCATCACCACGGCAATCAGCACGAAGGCCAATTCGAGGCTGTTGAACAGGCCCTTCATCAATTCGTGCTGAGCCTTGTAGACCAGGGGGACCACGCCGGTGTAAGTGGCGTCGATGCCCTCGACCCCAGCCTTTCTGTAGGCGGCCAACACCGGCTCGACCTGCTCCTTGATGTCGTCGACGAACAGCCCGTAGTCCAGGTCGGTCAGTGCCCAGACGCGGGCGCTTACGCGCCAGAGTTCCTCGTTGGTTTTTTCGTCGACTGCCAGATAGTCGCGGAACTCGTCGCGGTGTTTTTCCAGGCGTTTGTTAAGGATGCCCTCGCGAATTTGGCGTTTGTTGAAGCCGGGGATGCCGCTCCTCGATCTGTCGGGGCTAAGGTCGGGAGCCAACGTGGCGGCCGAGAGCGCCCCGCCCACGTCGTCGAGCGTTTCCACGGCGTGTTCCACCCGTTCGGCCAGCCGCATTCGCTCGACGAAACTCAGCTTGCACTTCTGGTTGTCAACGCGAATCACCACTTCCATGGGAACCAGCGGCCCGAGGTAATCCTCCAGCCACTCGTAGTTATGGATGATCTCGGCCTCGGGCGAGAAAAGCTTCATCAGCTTGACGGAAGTCTCGATGCGAAAGACCCCGATGGCGAAAACGACCATCACCGCCGTCGAGCCGAGCGCGACCAGACCGTTGTGGCGGATAACGAAACTGCCCACTTTGCGCCATCCGCGAATAATAATCGAATCGAGCGATTGGCCTTCCGTTCTGGAAATGCTTACCTCCCGGGCATATTGTCGAGAAGGCCAGACGGATAGAAATGCGGGAAGCAGGAGAAACAGTAAGCTCAACGTGGCCAACACGCCCAGGGCCGAGAACCAACCGAAGTTGGCAATCGGAATCAACTGGCTGGTACACAGCGACCCCAAGCCCAATGCCGTGGTTATTGCGGCGATGGTGCATGGTTTCCAGGCGTGCGCGAGTGCCAGGTCGGGCGCGCCTTCCAGACCCTGGTCGCGAATTGCGTCGTGGTAGTAGTTGACGATGTGGATTGCCCCGGAAAGCGCCAGCACGTAAACCAACGAAGGCATGGTCAACAGAATGGCGTCGACCTGACCACCGGTGAAGAAAACAATCGCCAGCGAAATCCCGGCGGCCAGAATAGCGCAGAAGAAAACCATGAAGGTCAGACGCATGCTCCGGAAGCAGAACCAGGATATCCCCAGCCCAACAATGGCCGACAGACCGGCCAGCCGATAGAGCGTGCGTTCTCCCTCGATGTCGATGGCCGCGTTGTCCACGGGTGGTCCACCCATCCGAAGTTCGCTACGTGGGATGGCGCAGCTCTCGGCAATCTGGCGGATATCTTCCAGGACACCATGCAGTTCCTTCCCCCGGAGCGAATGAGTCAGCGTCACAACCAGGCAGGTCCTGTCGTGGTCCTTGCCTATAAGCGAACCTTCCAGCCGCCTTAAAACCTTCTGTGAGGAGAGGTCCTCGTAGCGTGCTTCCAGTTCGTCGATCAGCCGGCGGCCGGTGAGAACTTTCTTGAAGTGCCGTGTTTTGTCGTGCGGTGGTTTCCTGTCGTCCAAAAAGTGCCGCGTTTTGTCGGTTGGGAGTTGAGCGTCGTCGGAGGGGACGAGCTTTCGGGCCATCAACTCCAGCCGCGGGTCCTCCAGCGTGCAGCCTTCCCAACTGACCAGTACGAACTGCTCGAGGGGAAAGTGTTTCTGGAACCAGCGGTGGGTGACTGTCTCCTGGAACCCGCTGGGTAACCACTGCTTAATATCGTTGCAGTTGCTCCGCAGCGCCCGCCGCATACCCATCCAAACGAAGGGCAGTAGGAAGGTCGCCACCAGCAATACGAGAAAACTGCGGCGGGCAAAGAATGGTCTTTCCATATATCCTCGAAACACTTTAGCTTACTCGGAATCGTCCCGCCCGTCTACGCTCACCCAATAGGTTCGGCCAGACGCAATTCCGCTACCCCGTGCCGTCGGTTCGCACATTATTATCCCAACTACATTCTCCCAACTACGCAACCGCCATCTTCGCAACCGCGCATGGGATGAAGGGCCGATTGTGCAACCTGTTCGGTCGACTTGAGTTGGGGAAGCCGGGCTGACGTACTTGTGCCGGCCGGCAGGTGGCCACGAGAACACGGGGTGAGGTCTCGAAATCCAGTCGCCCAGCCGATCCGGATCGCCACCCCCCAGATTCGTGGTGTCACGCCCGCAAAGCCGAAAAAGGGACCAGGTTTAATTTGTGCGAAGCACCCTCCGGGCCGTTCCGGCAAATTAAACCGGGGCCCTTTTTCGGCCCGATTTGCGAAAGGTGGAGAGCGGGAGGACCATCTACCGCGCCTTTTTCTTGCCCCCAGCCCCTTACCCATCGCTGCTCGCCTTACCAGTTGCATTCCAAGTTGAGGGTGAGCC
>JAUWJC010000366.1 GCA_030607895.1 Pirellulales bacterium | reverse complement strand
TGCCAACTGCACCCAGGGGGTCTTTCCGGCCGCGTTTATTTCCAACATGCAGTTTCGCAGGTGATCGGCTGGAACTGCCGCAGTCTCGTTGAGCCACTGGAACATCAATTGGCCCTTGTCGAAAAGCAACCGCGCCACGTCCGTCTGCTTGCTTCCGTTTCTTGACTTGTCAAGCTCGTATTGCACGAGCCAGCCCGGCTTGCCGTCGTCCGTGTTCCGCCGTTTCGTCAGAAAGCGTTCTTTGGCCCCAATCGCGGCCTCTCCGCCCACTAGCTTGACAATCACGGTAGCATCGGGCACGGTAGCATCGGGAGCTGCGTGGATTTGCCCCAAAACCAACCGTTTGCCTCCAAGCTTGGGAAGCTCGACGGCCTTGGCGAATCCCCGAAACGGTTCGACTTTTTTGGGCGGCTTCTTCGGCGGCGGCTTCTTCGGTGGCGGCTTTGTCTCCGCTTGCGGCTTCGCAGATGGTGGCTTTGCAGATGGCGGCTTCTTCTCCGCTTGCGGCTTCGCAGATGGCGATTTCTCAGCGGATGGTTTCTCGGCGGGCGGGGTATCAGGCGGCTTGGTGTCGCCCACGATCTGCGGTGTTGCGGAGAACACCTCCTTTTTGTCCTCCTTGGGCGGCGCGACCGGCTCCTCATCCGCGGGCTCATCTTGTGTTTCGGTCCGCGTGATCTCATTCTGCTTGCCCGCGGAAGACAAGACCATAAGGGCAACGATTGTGCCCGCGATCAACACCACGGCCAACAAGGCTCCGGCCGCCGCCAGCATAATGACGTGCCGCCGGCGGTCCTCGGCAAGCAGGCCGTCCGTCGCGTCGTCGGCGGATTTAGCGGACAAGGCCGACCCGCTCGCGTCGACGCCGGCCAATACCCCGTTCTTATCCACCGCCGGCAGCGGCGTGGCCCGAACCAGCTTTCTTCGTGGAGGACGCCAGCCGGCCAGCAGCCGGCCGATCTCTTCGGCCGACCCAAAGCGATCGTCGGGATCCTTGGCCATCATCTTCTGGCAGATTTCGACCAGGTCGTCGGGCGTGTCGGGCCGGTGGTCGACGATGCTGGGCGGTTTTTGCGTTTGGTGCTTTACGATTCGCTCGTGCAGCGTCCCTTCGGCAAACGGCGGACGCCCCGTCAGCAGAAAGTACAACGTACATCCTAGCGAGTAGATGTCGGCCCTGTGATCGAAATCATGGCTCTCCATGGCGTGTTCGGGGGGCAGGTAGTCCACGGTCCCCAGAACCCGATCTTCCTTGGCGCCGGCCGGGTCGTCGGCGCCGGGCAGTCGAGCCAGACCCATGTCGAGAATCTTGACGACCCCCTGCTGGTTGACCATCAGGTTCGACGGCTTGATGTCGCAGTGGATCATGCCGCGGCCGTGGGCATGTGCCAGACCGTCACATGCCTGCCGAATGCAATCGGCCGCCAGGGCGAAATCCAGCGGCCCGTCTGTCTCGACGATCTCCTTCAGGTCGCGGCCCTCGACGTACTCCATGACGATGTAGTAGCGGTCGCCCTCGTTATCGATGCTGTATGCCTGAACGATATTCGGGTGGTCCAGCGTTGCGATCGCCCGAGCTTCGCTGATGAATCGTTCCAGTGAAGCGGGGTCCTTGCCGACTTCCTTGGAGACGATTTTCAGGGCGACGCGGCGGTTCATTGTGGTGTGCTCTCCGAGGAAGACACCACCCATCCCCCCGCGTCCCAAGAGCTCGATCAGTTTGTATTTCCCCAGGAAGAAGGAGCTTCGCCCGGCCAGTAGTTGTCCGGCTTGCCAGCGGGAGAGCAAGTCATCTCGGGCGAGGGTGCGGGCGAGGGTTTCGGCGTCGTCGATGCCCTTGGCCGCATTTCGGGCCCGCTCAAGCTGCTCGGCGGTGAGCAGATTGCTCTTCTTCAGGACTGCGAGAAAAGATTCCGTCGAGGAAATGGCCATGAAATTGCCCGCGCATGCCCGCTCTGCTGATCCGTCCGCATGTGAGTCTATCAACAGGAGTGCATTCTTGCAAACAGATGCCGGGTGCGTGAAACGCACCGTCCCCAAAGTGCCTATGTAATGGGTGGCACGTCCCTGAGCGCAGCGAAGGGCGTGGAATACATGGACCACGCCCTTCGCTGCGCTCTCCGGACGTGCCACACGACAATGTATCTGGGCTAGACGGCCATGTTGACGTTGGGGCACGCAGGGGGGTTTTCGTCAACATCGGCTGGGAGAAATCCGGTCGCGACTCGGTTGGGTTATTCACCGGAATCGACGTAAGTCGTGTGTGACACATTGGTTATGCCGCAGTCGCACAGGGGCCCAAAGCGTCTTCTCCGCCGGCACACGGCTTGCATCAGTTGAGTCGGCAGTTCCGAGAACGATGTCGCGTATACTCGACGAGGTCAAGGATTGCGATTTTGGTATGAAGTAGTCAGTTATCAGTAGTCAGTCTGAAGACTGGCAAGAGCCGTTGTTTCCAAGCTCTGACAACTGATAACTGACAACTGATAACTGACAACTGACAACTGATAACTGACAACTGATAACTTCGTCACAAAACCGCAATTCTTGACCGCAAGCAGTATACCCAGAGCATCCCATACCAATGGCCAATTCCGCGTTGCTCGACCAACCTGTCGTTGAATCACCTTGCCGCAGTCCGAAGGATCCGCACCCCGCGACGGCCCGGGTGTTGCACGTCATTAACGGCGAATTCTACTCGGGTGCGGAGCGGGTCCAGGACCTGCTGGCGGCCGAGCTTCCGTCACTTGGCTTTGAAGTCGGATTGGCTTGCGTGAAGCCGGACCAGTTCCCCAAGATGCGGAAATCGCGCCGCACCCCGCTCTACGAAGTGCCGATGCGTGGCAGGTTTGATCTTCTCGCGGCTTGGAAACTCGTGCGGATTATTCGCAGGGAAAATTACCACCTGGTTCATGCCCACACGCCTCGAACCGCTCTTTTGGCGGCGATTGCCTCGATCGTCACGGGTGTGCCGATGGTGTATCACGTCCACAGCCCAACTTCCCGCGATTCGACCCGGTGTTGGCAGAACAGGCTAAACGCACTGGTCGAACGGATCGCGTTGGTTTGGGCCTCGGCTTTGATTGCCGTATCGCGGAGCCTTGGCGGGCACGTCCGGCAGCAGGGTTTTTCGGACGAGAAGGTTCAAGTTGTTCCTAACGGCGTCCCGCGTAGGCCCCCGCGGCCCGTTCGCACGGCCGACCAACGAGAGTGGACCCTTGGCATGGTTGCCCTGTTCCGGCCGCGTAAGGGCGTCGAGGTGCTGTTGGAAGCGCTGGCCGAGTTGAAATCCAGGGGGTTGCCGGTCCGGCTCCGGGCGGTGGGTGGATTCGAGACGGTCGAGTACGAACGGGAAATCAAGGGCCTGACCGCCCGGCGCGGGCTGACGGACGCCGTCACCTGGACCGGTTTCACTCGGGATGTCGACGGTGAGCTTGCCCGAATGGACCTGTTCGTGCTACCCAGCCTTTTTGGCGAAGGGCTGCCGATGGTCGTCTTGGAGGCAATGGCGGCGGGCGTGCCCGTGGTGGCAACCCGAGTGGAAGGCACTCCCGAGGCGATTCGCGACGGCCGCGACGGATTGATAGCCGAGCCGGGGCAGCCGGCCGATCTGGCCCGAGTGATTGCCCGGATAGTACGCGGCGAGGTCGACTGGCACCGGCTGCGCGGCAACGCTTTGGCACGACACGAAGAGAAGTTTTCCGACCGCTCGATGGCCGCCGGCGTGGCGGACGTTTATCGGCGGGTTCTCGTCAATCGTGACCGTTCACGGTATTTGCTCTTGGTTGCCAACGTTGGGATGCAATGACATGAAAACGCCCGGTGGTTGAGCGCAGCGAAACCCCGGGGTTTCGCTGCGCTCAACCACCGGGCGTTTATGAACAGAATCCCGTGAACGGTTACCGTCAATCAAGGCTATTCGGCCGCGGCCGTAACGGGTGCCGGCTCGTCTTCCTGTTCCGACTCTGCCGAACTGCTGTCGCCTTGGACGTTGTCGCCTTGGACGCGGGCCAACAACTCGTTGAACTCCTCGGCGAAATCGTGCCAGTAGTCGTCATCGCGGAACCGGACCGGCTCGACGCGCTCACCCCGAGCCAACGCCCGCATCGAACGTCGCAGGCGCATCACTGGTCCGGTGAAATGGTTACTCAACCGGATGATGTCGACGACTACCAGCGGAAGCAACAGAAACGACGCGATAAACGCCGGGCCGTAGAAAAACCACATTTCGTCGAAGTGAGTGTAAAACAGCCGTGCGGGGCCGGTCAGGATCCTCCAGCACAAGAGCATGATCGTTATCGTGATCAGGCAGAAGACCCAATACATAACCACTCGCAGCACCAAGGCCCCTTGGACTTTGGAGTCGACGAACAACTGTTTGCGCAAATGTTTCATGTCCGACATACAGATAGTACCTCCGCACTTGGAATCGCGCGTGCCCACTTGATGGTAACCGCAAACACGGTCTATGAGAAAATAGCTTACCGGGTTCCGTCGGACCGCCGCCCCGTCCGCTATAACCCGCACCATCCGGCCGAAACATGGCCTGGAACAAATTACCCCGGACGACCGGCTCCGAAAGTGACGCTTTTTCCGGAAGGGGGAAGGCGGAAGGGGGAAAGGGGAAGGCGGAAGGCGGAAGGCGGAAGGGGGCCGCTTGCGGCTTCGCAACGTCCGGCGACGTGCTATTTCTTCTTCCGGCCGTGCTTCTTCCGGCCCGGGCCGCCATTGCGCCTGGCCTGCCGCGGCGCCGGCTTGGGCCTGGCGGCGGCAGGCGGCACGGGGGTCGAGGAGTTCAGATCCGACGAGC
>JAUWJC010000309.1 GCA_030607895.1 Pirellulales bacterium | reverse complement strand
CTACGAGGGTGGTTTTCTAGCCAGCCCAGACACATACGTTCGCCGCCCCGCCCACGTCACCGCCGCCGCCCCCCCCCCCCCCGCCCGCCCCCCGCGGCCCCGCCGCGGCGCGGAGGGCATCGGGTTGTTTCTCCAGCTTCTGTTTTTCGGGCTGTTTTGCCGCCGGCCGTTGGGCCTGCCGTGCCGGTGCCGGTTCGTCTTCCAGCGGTGCCAGACTCAACTCGTCCAACTCGTCCACTTCCACCTTCGGCTGTTTGTACGAGGCCGTGAGAATTCGCTCCGCCAGGGCGGACGTGAGCCGGCCCATCGCAATCAGCCGTTTGGCCACGTCGATAGCCGTTACCGGCTCGGACGATGAGTTGATGCGGTCCCGCAGCAGCCGGACGAGCTCGGGCGGCAGCAGGTCCTTCTCTTCCAAAATGTCGACAAACTGCAAAGCGGAAATCATCGGTGGTACTCAAAAATCGTCTTCATCAATCGTGGCCAGCCGCACGTTCTCCATGCTCACGGCGTTCGCGGCGTCCAGGGCCGTTACGACCGTCTCGTGCCGGGCGTCGCCGTCGGCCAATACGAGTGCGCTGCTGGGCCCTTTCGAACCGCTGCCCGGCGGGCCTTCGCGGGCTTGACGGAGTTTGACCAGAAGCTCCTGGACGCTGGGCGCCTCGCTGTCATCCACCCAAATCGTGTTGTCCGAGTCGACGCGAATAATCACGCAGTCGTCGTCTTCTTCGATTTCTTCGATCGTTCGGGCCTGGGCGGCACTCTCTTCCTGGTCGGGTGGAGGAATCTCGATCGACTTCTGCAAGGCGAACGCGGCCGTGACCATGAAGAATATCAACAACAGAAACGTAATGTCGACCATCGGGGTCATGTCCATCCCCTCATCCGGCTCGCGCTTCGTGCCAAAACGAACCGGCTCGGTCTCTTCCGACGTTGGGAGGGGATCAACGATCATTCGACTTCCAACACTGCCAGGTGCAACTTGATACCTTCGACTTGACTGGCGGCCGCGGCCACGCGCGATACGTCGCGGTGTTTTACCCCACGCTCGGCCGCCACCAGCACGGACGGTTTTCCCTCGGCGTACCCTTCCTCGACGGCCCTGGCGATTTCGGTTTCCTGCATGGCTGGATCATCCGAGAGCGGAGCGCCCAGTTTCCCGTCGGCCAGGTACACAAGCGGCGGCCCCGGTCCGTCCCGCTCGGCCACCGTGATGATTACCGACGTCCGCCGGTTCACACTGCCGCCATAATGGGCCGGCGGAAGCTCGACCGCCGTCCGTGCGTCGGGAATCGAAGCCACCAGGAAGAAAATCAAAAGCAAGAACGTAATGTCGATCATGGGCGTAATGTCCAGATCGGCCGTATCTTGAACCGGCCGACGCGGCAGGATCGCCCCCGTGTCTTCTTCGGCAGATAACTCGTTCCAGTCGGCGTTCTCGGACATTGGAGTTTGTAATGAATGTGCGAAGCTGCAAGCGGCGTTCACTTGCTCAGGACCGTTCTCATCGTCTCCATCAGCCGGGTCAGGCCGGCCCCTACCAGGTCTTCCATTTTGCGAATGCGGACGTTGATGCTGGCCGTCGAGAGCACCAGCGGAATGGCAATCGCCAGCCCGCAAGCCGTGGTGATTAGGGCCAGGCTAATGTCGTCGGCTAGGACGGTGGGGTTGGTCTTTTGCTGATCCTGGCTGGCAAGCTTGCCGAAGGCTCCCATCATGCCGACCACCGTTCCCAACAGGCCGACCATCGGGGCCGCCTTGATTACCGTATAGACCCAACTCAAGCGGTACTCGAGGTCGGCCAATACATCGCGCTGGAACCGGTCGACGACGAGGCTGCGGAGCTTGGCGTAGCCGATTTTCCGGTTCGAGATGGCCAGCAGCGCCAGTTGCGGCATTGCCCGATCGTCGCCCTCGCACACCTTGGCGGCGTCGTCGAAGTGGCCGGTCGAGAGGCTTTCGTCCAACCGGTCGAGGAACTCGTCCTGCTCCTCTTCGCTGCGGAATCGAGTTTGCGCGACGCGGCGCCAGACAATAATCACGCAAAACGCCCCCCACAATGCAATCAGGCCCAATGCCGCGTAAATTACATAGCCAACGATTGAAGTCAGTGTTTCCATGATAGTGATCAGTTTTCAGTTATCAGTTTTCAGTTGTCAGTTGTCAGTTGTCAGTTTTCAGTTGTCAGTTTTCAGTTGTCAGTGGTCTTCCTGAGTCAAGAACTGATAACTGACAACTGATTACTGACAACTGTCTACCATTCGTACGTCTGATCCATCACATAGAACTTATAGCCGGAGGCGTCCGGGCGAATGCCGAAGCGAGTCGTGCGGACATTGCCGGCCTGTTGACCCGCGTGAGCCTTTTCCATGGTGGCCAACTGGGCTTCCAACTCCGCCGGCAGGAACTTCAATATCAGGCGGCCCTTGGTGGTAATCCCGGCGCGGACAAGCAACTCGATGTCGGCCTGCTGCAAACCGCCGGTTTGCCAGGTGAGATAGTACCGCTTCTCTTGTTTGGCCGGGCCGGTCCGCCGCTTGGGCTTGGGGTCCGACAAGTTCGAGGCGTATTCCACTTTCCCATCCGGCGTCAACACACCCAGTTCGATACGGAAGAAGTCTAGCTGTCGAGCGTACGTTAGCAGGGTGTTTCCCTTACCGAATCGGACTTCCCACCGCCGCCGCCCGCCCGTGCCCTCTCCCAACCCGCTGCCGCCTCGTCGGCCTTCCGATCGCCCGCCGGATTCTATCTCTTCGGAAAGTGCCGGGTCGGCCAGCACGGCCTGTCTGGCGGCGACCGCGTCGGCCACCGCGGCCAGTGTCTCCTGCCACAGGGGTTCCTCCCGGTCGAGCGTTTCCGCATTGGGTAGCTCCAGTTCGGCGCCCTCTCCCAACGGGCCTTCGCCCGTGCCGATCTCCTCCAAAACCACCGGCACCGCCACCTGGCCGGCAAATATCCGGCTGCTTAGCCACACGATCAAAAGGCCCAGCACCGCCACGCCAATCAGTATTACCAACGCAATCAACATACCGGCAACTCGGTCGTAGCGCGACACATACAACCGGTACGTCCGAAGGTCGACTGCCGCCGGCGCTGCGATTCGCGATTGCTTGATGCCAGTTGCGTCCAAGTTGCTCAGTCCTCGAATTGGGCATCCGGCCGGATCGCCAGATACCAGGCCTTCCAATTGTCGATTGCCCGGCGACGTTCCTCTTCGCTGGGTTCGTTCGGCAAGCCAAACCCGCCGATCCTCCGGCTGATCCGCCGCAGGCCGTCTCGGGCTTCACGGACCACCGCGGGGTCCGGATCGGTCAAGGCGTAGATGAGCGTGGGCACATTGTCCAGGCTGCCCGAACGGACCAGCGCCGAGACGGCCGCGCGCCGCGCTTCCGGCGAACTGTCCCGCGCCAACTCGCGCAGCTTGGCGGCGTGTTCGGAAATCAACGCCCGGCTCTCCTCGACCGGCAATTCTACCAGCCCTTCAATCACCCCGGGATCCCGCAGGCCGCCGGGTTTCTTCAATACCTCCAACAGCGATTCGGCCAGTCCGGCCGGCGACTCGGTTACCACCTTGCCTCGCCGCACTTCCACCCGCCTGGTATCGGTGGGCAATCCACGCCCGCCAACCAACGTGCCCGTGCCAAGTCCCCGGGCACGCTCGATGCGCTTCTTCGTCGAGCGCGACAGGAACAACACCCCAAACGCCGTGCCCGCTACCGCGCCGCTGTTGCTCTGCCAGGAACCGTTGTCCTTCTGCTTATCCATCAGGAAGCGGACGCCCTCGTTGTACCATTGTGGCTCCCGCGACGACTTGCCGACGGCTGCCTCCCGAAAACTCTGATAGCGTTCCAAGGCATACAGGTAGTAGTACGTCCATTGCGGCGGGCCGATCTCGAAGTTGTCCGCTACCCACCGATCGCCCCGAGCTTGGGCCCTTCGGACCAAACGCGGATCGATTCTGGTTCCACGCACCCGCAAACCGGCTCTTTCTTTCGGCTTCACTTCCTCCATGGCCGGCGGCAAATCATCGTCTTTCCTGGCCGGTGCGCTCAGCCCGAGAAGATCGGCACAGATGTAAACGCTCCCCAAACCGGCAACCGCCATGCTCGGCCGGACCGCGGCTTGTTTCACCGGCTCGAAGTTCTTCGACACTTTCCCCTGGTAGCCGAATGCGCCGGAAGGATCCTGCGTCTTCAGAAGCCAGGTTGCGACACCCTCGACCGACTCGGGCGCAACGTCAAACCCCGCCTGTAATGCTTCCCAAGAGCCAAGCACCCCGTATTGTGTCATCGAGGTGTCGCCCGTCTCCTTGTTCGGATATCCCCAGCCGCCGTGTTTCTTCTGACGCACATCCAGACAGTCCAATAACGCCTCGATCTCCGAATGGTACTTGCTCGGATCGAGTGTAACCAGAAAGATGATCGACAGGCCGACGCTGTAGATGTCGGCGGTGATGGCCGCCGGATCGCCCGCGGCCGATATCGTCTTCTGGATCGCCTCGACCGCCTGAACGACCTTGGGATGCTCGGGCTTGGCGCCATGCTTCAACAGCGCCATGCCCACCAACGCCCGTGCCCCCAAGCGATTGTCCTTGGCCGCATCGGATTCGAGAAACTTGATTGCCCGGGCAACCACCCGCTTCACCTCGCGACTCTCAGGCGTGAATGCCACGGCATCTTGCGAGAAGGCAAGCATCAGCGAAACCATCACCGCAACTGCTACCGGCAACGGAGCCCGGCATCGCAAGGCTTGGCTCTCCATGGGACGTTCCTTGTCGTCGCTAAACGCAGCCAACCCGACGAATTGCCCCCCACACGGGGGTCAAGCGGCAACGGAACGTTGCTGCTCGCCGGAGAAGACCGCCGATCGAACCCCTGCAGGGATCGTATTGCCCTCGTTCCAAGATGTCAAGCGTCCAGCGGCCTTTGCATATTTCCCATAGCCCGCATTATGTTTAGTTCCACACGATCGTGGCAAGATAACTGCCGTCGCGGCACAACCGATTGACCGGATTGACAACCTCGGGACGAGTCGTATACTAAAATGTTTCTGACTATAACGGATGTTGGGGAGATTGACTGATATGATCTCCGACCCCATCGGACTTGCCCCGGTGGGGATTACTCTTGGCTAATTGCCCTCCCCAAAATCCGTGACGGTCAGAAATGTTTGTCTCCTGTCGCACAGGAACCCCGGACAGGTAGCTCAGTTGGTAGAGCACTGGACTGAAAATCCAGGTGTCGGCGGTTCAATCCCGCCCCTGTCCACTTCGCAGTGCATGGGGATGCCGTCAAGAGCGCTGATTATATCGACGCGGTGCAGAAGAACAATTTCGCCGGCCTGGGCGATACGCTAAGTTTCGACGGTCTGTTCGCCCGAGCCGAGTTGTAGTTCTAGCCCGAGTTTACAAGTTATGAAATGTCGAGTGGCGGAAAGTGTTGTGGCCAAGTGAGTTGCGCCGACTCGTTCGTATGCCCTAAAACTCGCACCTTTTGGGCCTCAAAAAATGGTATTGAAATG
>JAUWJC010000625.1 GCA_030607895.1 Pirellulales bacterium | reverse complement strand
TCAGTTATCAGTAGTCAGTTATCAGTTGTGGCCTGATTCAAATGCGGGTGACAGTTAGCCCGGTCGCCTGCGACCGGAAAACGGGGCGGTTTCCGTTACTTTCCCCGTCGCAGGCGCGGGGGGTAACATGGGTTGGCACGTGTCACCCAAGAACTCGTCGCTTTGAACCAGGCCTCAGTTACTGACTACTGACTACTGATAACTCCATCCCAAAACCGCAGTTTGTGACCGCGTCGAGTATATCCTCCCTTTTCAGGCACCAACGGCTAGGCGTGTTGACCCGCGGTCGCCGGTCATCGATACTGAAGTCCCGGTTTGGCTGTACGAGTCCAACGATCAGAAAACCGCCAAGTTTAACGGAGGTGTCCCGATGCAACTCACATCCAGCAGAGTAAAGCATGCCCCCTCTCATTTACTACGTCCATTCCCGCACGAAATAGCTACACTGATACTTACCAGCCTCACCGTATGTCTGCCAATAGGGGCCGGAAAATGCGAGGGAAAACCAAAGAATGACAGTGTACCAAATATCGTACTAATACTTGCCGACGACATGGGCTACGGCGATCTGGGCTGTCAGAACTCCCAATCGAAGGTTCCCACGCCCAACATGGATCGACTTGCCCGGCAGGGTAGCCGATTCACCGACGCGCACTCGCCGTCGGCGGTATGCACACCCACGCGGTACGGTATTCTTACCGGCCGGTTCTGCTGGCGGACACGGCTGAAGCGTTGGGTGCTCTGGTCTTGGGATGGGCCGCTGCTCGAACCGGATCGACTCACCCTGCCGGAACTGCTCAAACAGCAGGGCTACGAGACGGCGGCCGTGGGCAAGTGGCACCTGGGTATGAGTTGGCCAACAACTGACGGGAAGCAACCGAAAAAGGGCGGCATGGCCGAGAATGTCGACTTCAGCCGGCCGATCAAAGGAGGCCCTTTGGATCACGGGTTCGACTACTATTTCGGCGTGGACGTGCCCAATTTCCCGCCCTATTGCTACATCGAGAACGATCGCACCATCGGCACTCCCACCGAGCCGAAGCCGAAGGCCATGTTCGGCGCGCACGGCCCCATGCTACCCGGCTGGAATCTGGTCAACATCATGCCGGACCTGACGGAAAAGGCGGTCGCCTGGATCGATCGGGAGGCAAAGAAGAGCCCGCGGAAACCGCTTTTCCTCTACTTCCCGCTTACCGCTCCGCACACGCCAATCGCGGCCTGCCCCGCAGTTTGACGGCAAGAGCAAGGCCGGCCGTTATGGAGACTTCGTGCATCAGGTCGATTGGACCGTGGGCCAGCTGATGGATGCCTTGACCCGAAACGGCCTGGATGACAACACCCTGATCATCTTCACCAGCGACAACGGCTCGCCCGCCCGCGACGGAACGAACATGAGCGGGCCCACCGGTTCGGTGAAGAAGTATGGTCACAATCCGAGCGGCAAGTTGCGCGGGATGAAGGCCGATGCATGGGACGGTGGCCACCGGATTCCATTCATCGCCCGCTGGCCGGGAAAAATCACCCCCGGCACCACGACCGACGAAACGATCTCGACGGTAGACATGATGGCGACCGTGGGGGCCGTTCTCGGCGTCAAGCTCCCGGACGACGCGGCCGAAGACAGCTACAACATCCTCCCGGCGCTGTTGGGTCGGAAACTCGATGGTCCGATTCGCGAGGCCACCGTCCACCACTCGGGCGACGGCATGTTTGCCGTTCGGCAAGGCCCCTGGAAACTGATCCTGGGCAGGGGGTCCGGCGGTTTCAGCAAACCCGGCCGTATCAAGCCGAAGCCGGGCGAGCCAACCGGGCAACTCTACAATCTCGAAAAAGACCCGGCCGAGACGACGAACCTCTACCAGCAACATCCCGAAATCGTCCAACGGCTTGCAAAGCTGCTGGAGCAATACAAGAAGTCCGGACGCAGCGCGCCGCGAATGTAAGGAAACTCGCGGGAAATAATATCCCTGCAACGCAAAAGAATTCACCACGGAGGACACGGAGGTACACAGAGGAAAAG
>JAUWJC010000012.1 GCA_030607895.1 Pirellulales bacterium | reverse complement strand
CTTGGGCGCCTGCCCGCGGTGTGAGGGGTTCGGCAACGTAATCGGCATCGACATGGAGTTGGTTGTCCCCGACCCTGGTAAGTCGCTTCGCGATGGGGCCATAGCACCTTGGAACAGTCCGGCCTACGCACACGAGTTGGACGCGTTGATGGCACTTACCGACGATTACGACTTGCCGGTGGACGTGCCGTTTGCCGAGCTCGAGCCGCGGCACCTTGACCTTATCACCAACGGGGTGCCCGAGCGGAAGTGGAGCGGTCTGAACGGCTTCTTCGCGTGGCTCGAGCGGCGGAAGTACAAGATGCACATCCGGGTGTTCCTCAGCCGGTGGCGCAGTTACCACCCGTGCCCGGCCTGTGGAGGCGCCCGATTGCGCCCGGAAGCCCTGGCCACGCAGGTTGGCGGAAAGAACATCGCCCAGATCGCCGCCATGAAGGTTCAAGACGCGGCCCGGTTCTTCCGCGACCTCAAGCTGACCGACTACGAACGCCATGTCGGCCGAATGATGCTCGAAGAGGTCCAGTCGCGACTGGCGTATCTCGAGGCGGTCGGCCTGGGATACCTGACGTTGGATCGGACGGTCCGGACGCTCAGCGGCGGCGAGGCACGTCGTGTAGCGCTCACTTCCGCATTGGGGTCCAGCCTGGTCAACATGCTCTACGTGCTCGACGAACCGTCGATCGGACTCCACCCACGCGACATCAACCGCCTGATAGGCGCGGTACGCGATCTTCGCGATCGGGCTAACACGGTGGTGGTGGTCGAGCACGAGGAGGCGATCATTCGGGCGGCCGACCAGGTGATCGAAGTCGGGCCCGGGGCGGGCGAACGGGGTGGCTGGATCGTCTTTCAGGGCACGCCCAAGGAAATGGAACAAAGTACCGACAGCCTCACCGGAGATTATCTCGCCCGGCGACGCGGCGTTCACACCGACACACGCCGCCGAACACCCAATTACGGCTGGATACGATTGGCAGGCGCCCGGGGGAATAACCTGCAAGATGTCACCGTCGAATTCCCCCTGGGGATGCTTTGCCTGGTGACCGGTGTTAGCGGGTCGGGCAAGAGCACGCTGATCCAGGACACCCTGTATCCGGCCCTTTGCCGCCGACTGCGAAAAGATGCTCCAAAACCGTACGACTACGACGACGTTTTCGGCGACGGGCAAATAGACGACGTGGTAATGGTCGATCAAAGCCCCATCGGCCGCTCGCCCCGCTCGAATCCGGTAACGTACCTGAAGGTCTTCGACGAGATCCGCGCGGTTTTTGCCGACACGGTGGAAGCCCGGACGCGAAACTACACGGCCAGCCATTTCAGGTTCAATGTGGACGGCGGCCGTTGCCCGACGTGCAAAGGCGAGGGGTACATCGAGATCGACATGCAGTTCCTGGCCGACGTCTACATGCGTTGCAGCTCGTGCGGCGGCACCCGATATCGTGACGAAATACTGGAAATCACCTACCGTGGACGGAACATCGCCGAGGTGTTGGAGATGACCGGCCGCGAGGCGTTCACCTTCTTCCGCGCCCGACGTAAGGTCCAAGCCCGACTGAAACGGCTGATCGACGTGGGGTTGGACTACGTGCGGCTGGGGCAGCCGGCCAATACGCTCTCAGGCGGCGAGGCCCAGCGGCTGAAGCTGGCGGGATACATGTCAAGCGCCAAACGGGGCCGGTGCCTGTTTATCCTCGACGAGCCGACCACGGGCTTGCACTTCTCCGATATCGTGCAGCTTCTGGACTGCTTCGACGCCCTGCTGGCGGTTGGGCATTCGCTTATCGTGGTCGAACACAACCTGCAAATGATGAAGACGGCTGACTATATTGTCGATTTGGGACCCGGCGCGGCCGACGAAGGCGGCCGGGTAGTCGTCCAAGGCACCCCGGAAATGGTCGCCCGAAATGAAAACTCCGTCACCGGACGCTTCCTGGCCGACCTTCGACTTGTATAAAGCCCCCGACCGGTGGTCGCGCCTTTATAGTCAAGTTGTAGGCTGGGTCGAGCGGAGCGAGACCCACGCGAAGCCATCCCATTGCGGCGATTCAAACGTGGGGCTCGTACCTCGACCCACCCTACACGAATCACGACATACAACCCAGCAAAGGTGCACGATGGATTTCCTGCAGTTGGCTGATAAGTCGATCCTGATTTTCGGCGTGGCGAACCGCAAGAGCGTCGCCTACCACATCGGCCGCGTGCTGGCCGAAGTGGGTGCCCGATGCGTGTATGTGGTCCAGTCGGACCAGATCAAGCAGAACGTCTCGAAGCTGCTGGCCGGCAAAGACGTGGACGAGTTTGAGGTGTTCGTCTGCGATGTCGAGCACGAGGAGCAGATCGCCCGGCTTCACGATGAGCTTTCCGCCCGGGGCGAGCGGTTCGCCGGATTGGTCCATTCTATTGCGTTTGCCGACTATTCCGACGGAATAAAGCCGTTTCACGAGACACCCAAGGCAGCGTTTTTGCAGGCGTTGGACATCTCCTGCTATTCGTTGATCGCGATTTCGAATGCACTGAAGGACCTGCTCGAAACGGACGCTTCGGTGGTGACCATCTCGATTTCCACCACGCGGATGGCCAGCGAGAACTACGGCTACATGGCCCCGATCAAGGCCGCGTTGGATTCGTCATTGGCGTTTCTGGCCAAGTCGTTCAGCCGGTTCTCGCGGATCCGCTTCAATGCGGTGGCCCCGGGCCTGCTGAAAACCTCGGCGTCGGCCGGCATACCGGGCTACGTCGAGTCGTACCTGTACGCCGAGGAGGTGATTCCCCGCAAACGGGCAGTCCAAACCGAAGAGGCCGCCCACGTCGCCGCCTTCCTGCTCAGTCCCCGCTCCAGCGGCATCAACGCCCAGCGAATCGTCGGCGACGCCGGCATGTCGATCAACTACTTCGACCGCGAGTTGGTCCGTCGAGCAATGGAGAGTTGAAAGTTGAGAGTTGAGGGTTGAGAGTTGAGAGTTGAGGGTTGAGGGTTGAGAGTTGAGGGGTGCGAAGCCGCAAGCGTGTGGGCTACGCCTTCATCCTTCATCCTTCCGCCTTCCCCCTTCCGCCTTCCGACTTCCGACTTCCGCTTTCCGCTTTGCCTCTTGCTGCCAGCGGATGCCCAGCATCAAGACGTTGATACCCGAGCCTATGCCCAACAGGGCCACGCGATCGTTCTTGTTGACGAGCCCCTTCTCGATACCCAGTGCGGCAGTCGTCGGCAGGGCGACCGAGCCGGTATTGCCGAGGAACTCGACGGTCGGGTAGTCGACGGCCGGGTTGAGGCCGAGCGTTTCAAGCAATAACCTCCGATGCGCCCGGCCTACCTGGTGGCAGAAGGTGCGGTCGATCTCGTCGGCGTCCCAGCCGACCGTGTCGAGGAACTAGTCGAAGGCCTGCCGGGCGGTTTTGATTCCTTCGTTCATTAACGTTTCGGAGTCGGTGTGCATCATCGGCTGCATGTCGGCCCCGGCGGCGTCCTGCTGATCGCTACGGCAAAGGTGGCAGAAGTCGGTGTTCGAGTAGGCTATGCCGCCAACGAGCCGATTGCCCGTGTGGCTCAACTCGCGATCGGTGAGCAGAATTGCCGCGCTGCCGGACCCGATGGTTAGCGAGGCAACCGCAAGTTTGATGTCCTTCCGCTTCAGGGAGTCGTCGGCGTTGAGTTGCTTGATGGTCGTTTCGACCAGCGACCGGCTGCTCTCGGTTCCGCCGATCAGCCCGGCACGAATCTGCCCAAGCTCGATCATGTTGGCCACTTGGACCATTCCGTCCAACAAGCCGAGGCAAGCGTTGGAGACGGCGTAGATCATGCAGTCGCCGCCCAGGCCCAGCCCGTGGTGAACACCGGAGGCGGTGGCCGGTTCGAGATAGTCGCGGCAGACGGAACCATGCACCAAAGCGCCGATCCGAGACCTGTCGATCCTGGCCAGCCGGATTGCCTTTTCGGCCGTCTCGATGCTCTTATCGCTCGGCAACGTGCCCGGCGGCCAGAACAGCCGCTGATTGATGCCGGGCATCAGTTCCAATCGACCTTCCGGCAACCGCAACCGACCATACAGCGGGGCAAGCCAGGCCTCGATCTGTTCGGAGGAAACGACCTCCTCGGGCAGCGTGTATGCAATGGCCTCCACACAGACGTTCTGATACTGGTATTGCAGTTGCATTTGGTGGGTGGGATCAGACCTTGAATGTGTGTGTGCTTGACAACTTCCGTGGTCTTGTCGGTAACCGGCGAGCCGCGGGGTTCACCCCCGCGCCAGTCGAGCGCCGGGATATACTCGACGAGGTCAAAGATTGCGATTTTGGTATGAAGTAGTCAGTTATCAGTAGTCAGTCTGAAGACTAGCAAGAGCCGTTGTTTCCAAGCTCTGACAACTGACAACTGATGCCATCAATTTAGCCGTTTTGGCGTGGGTGGAAAAGGCAACGTGAGATTCAGTGCGAATGTTCCGGTTGAAGACGGGGTAAACCACGGTGATAGCAGTGCTGGCACCACAAGATATTGTGGTCAGTGCTGTCGGAAGATCAAAATAGAGGGGGTTGCTTGCCAGCCGGTCAGCGGGTGAGTATATTCCGCTTATCTTGCATCTCAACTTTGGGTGACTCGCCCAAGTATCGGAAGGAGTGTCGAGGCCAACGGTAGGGATATCGCCACAGTGTGTTACCCATCCCCAGGTAACACGCATCGGTGGAAATTGCTAGTGGGCTGGGCGTCACGGACAGATGTGCCAAACCGACACTCGGTCGCCATGCCTGTCTGGGCCGCTGGTGAATTAGGCTCGTTGCGAGCCGATCCGGCCTGCTCGCGTCTCTTGCGGCATCCCCGCTGATCTCGCCTCTTTTCGTCGAACGGACACACGGAGTGTCTAACACAAGGAGTGCAAGATGGATTCTAAGCCGCTGATTGGGTTGAATGTAGACTATCGATCGGCCCGGAAGGACTCGCCCGCGTTTAATTACTTGTGTACGGGCTACGCCGATTCGCTGATCACGGTGGGTGCGATTCCTATTATTATTCCCCCACTGAAAGACGAATCCGATCTGGATCGGATTCTCGACTTGCTCGACGGAATGGTGCTTGTCGGCGGGGCCGACCTCGACCCGCGCCGCGACGGGTTCATGCTCCACCCGTCAATTCACCTCTTGGACCACCGCCGCGAGGACTTCGACCGCATGTTGGTAGCCAATATCGCGCAGCGTCACATGCCGGTGTTCGGCATTGGTGCGGGAATGCAACTGCTGAACGTTTCTTTGGGTGGCAACCTATTCCTGCACATTCCGGAAGACATGCCCCGGGCACTGCCGCACGTCGATTCCATGGACCCCGCTCATCGACACGCTTTGGAAGTCGTCGAGGACTCGTTGATGGAGCAGATCTACGGTGAGGGGGAAATCCGCGTCAACAGCATGCACCACATGGCAATCGACGAACTGGCTCCCGGCTTCAGCGTCACCGCCCGGTGTCCCGATGGAATAATCGAGGCAATCGAAAGCACCTCGGACGATTGGTTCGCCTTTGGAACGCAGTTCCATCCGGAAGCTCCGTCCGCCTCGGCCTTGGACCTGCGGATTTTCGAGGAGTTCGTGGCCGGCATAACCGGAAAGGTTGCCGAGATGCGGATGGTTGCCTGACGAAGAGTGGATAGTGGTCAGAGGTCAGTGATCAGTGGTCAGTGACCAGTGGTCAGTGATCAGTGGTCAGTGATCAGTGGTCAGTGATCAGTGGTCAGTGGTCAGTGGTCAGTGGTCAGTGGTCACTATCCACTATCCACTATCCACTACCCACTACCCACTACCCGCCATGGCAACGCATCTTCGCTTTGATACGCCGCACGTGGCCGATACTCGTCGCTATGCGATCGGCGTGCTGGTTTCATCTGGATGTGATCGGGTAGCCGCCGCCCTGATTGGGGTAACCGACCGCGGCATCGATCTGCGAGTGGAGGTTGCAGGCGTCGCAAGCGAGCCCGTTCCGGCCGAAACGACCGCTGCGTTCCGGCAGTTATCCGCCGGACCGGCGGCAAGAAGCGGCTCGCGCGTGCCCGAACTAATCGTCAGGTCGCGGACCCAACTGGCCGAAATCCAGGCGTCGTTGGTGGATGGACTACCTGTGCAAGCGGACGTAGCACAAGGCCGCGTGCTGGCTGTTGGAGTACACGATCCGGCGTTGTGGACAGGGCCGTCGTGCACAGGATCGTCGTGGAAAGGGCCGTCGTGGAAAGGGGCAAAGGACTTCCCACTCGGCTTCATCGGGCTCTCGGATGCCGCGCGATTGGCCGAGTTGACCGGCCTGAACGTGGTCGACGCCTTTGCGGCACGCGACCTGGCCCAAGGAGGCCAAGGAGGCCCCCTCACGGCCCTGCCCGAATGGATTATCTTGAAAGACCCCGGCCGGTGTCGATTGCTGTTGGACTTGGGCCAAACGACGCGAATGACCTACCTGCCGGCCGACTGCGGGCCGGCCGCCGCTTCGCGCATCCTTGCCTTCGAGGTGGGGCCTGGCATGCGACTGCTGGACCTGATAACCAAACGGCTTACCGGCGGCGAGCACGCCTTCGATCCGGGCGGCCGCCTGGCCGTGCAGGGACGCCGTATCAATGAACTACTCGAACACTGGCTGGCCGACCCGTATTTCCAGCGATCGTTGCCTCGCTGGCACCCTCGCGGAGTCCGGCCTGAACGATTCCTAACCGATGCGCTGCGAATGGCGGTCGATTCCGGTTGGTCGGTTCGCGATCTGTTGTGTACGGCAACGCACTTCGTCGCCGAGACAATCGGCCGGGCTGTCCGCCGCCGACTGCCCGACGATGCCCCGATCCACCAGGTCCTGCTGGTCGGCGGCGGCCAACACAATGGGATGCTCTTGCGAGAAATCGCCGCACGGCTGGAAGGCATTGAACTGCTGCCGATCAACGAAGTGGGTATCTCGGGCGAGCCCTTGGGGCCCGCGTCGATTGCCGTGCTGGCCATGTTGCACTTGGACCAGGTCCCGGCAAACCAGCCGGCCGTTACCGGTGCCGATGTTTCTCGGGGTTTGGGCCGCCTCACTCCCGGCTCGCCGCTGAACTGGCAACGGCTCCTGCGTCAGTTGACCGGCAGCGCGGCTTCGCTCCGGCCGCTGCGAAACGCGCTATAGGGTTAGCCATCTCCACACATAAAGCCGCGACCCATCCGCCGGCCCGTGCTGGAAAACTATATAAGCTGGGGTAGTTACGGTGTAAGTGCCGATAAAGTAGAGTGCGCTACGGAAGGCAACGCTTTGGTCGGTGCTATTTGCCGAGATGTACCGGTTGTGCTGTATTGCCTAAATTGACACGAGACGAAATGCCAGATTCCCCGATAACTGTCTCATCACCGCGATACCTGTTGTTTTCCGAGTGGAGCCAAGGGCGCGAGGCGGGCCGATGGCGGTTTGTGCTTCGGGCCAATGACGGGACGGAGGAGTTCGAGGCGGACGATGTCGACCCGAACTTGCAGGGTCAACGGCTCGAACTGCTGCCGGTCGTACTTGGACTGGAAGCGTTGGACCAGCCTTCCGTGGTCACCTTAATGACGCCCAGCGCCTATGTGCGCGAGGGTATTTGCCACGGAGTACCCCAGTGGCGCGCTAGCGGCTGGTGCTGGGAGTTCTTCGGGAAAATGGTGCCGGTGAAGAACATCGATCTATGGCAGCGTGTGGATCGGGCGATGCAATTTCACCGCGTCGAATGCCGCACCTGGCGGTTCGATCCACCCGAACGACCGGCACCCGTTCTGGGGAGACTGGTCCGGCGAGAGGGTGCCGAGGCACTCCGGCTTACGAATTGCAGGCGGTTGGAGTATCACGCGGCGCGGCTGTTGGTCGGCTGCGGTCGCGGTGTTCTAATGGGCATGCGAAAATGCAAACAGCGACTAAGCGGCAAGTGGGCAGCCCTGGTGCCTTGCCCGTAGGTTGGGTAAAAAGGACAAAGATGGAAGGATGCCGCTTGCGGCTTCGCAACGTGAAATAATAAATAGGAATCGAGTCTCAAGGAGGTGTGTGTGCAAACGACCGTGGCGCTTCAGAAGATTGGCCAATTGGTTGAAGGAAGACACGAGAATCCATTTGAGCTGTTGGGTCCACACGAGGTAATCGACTCGGGGCGCCGGGCGTTGGCGGTGCGGGCATTTTTGCCGCAATCGACGCAGGCTTGGGTGGTTAATGGGAACCACGCGGGGCCACCCCGGCCCATGAGGCGGATTCATCCAGCCGGCGTGTTCGAGGCGATTTGTCCTTGGCCCAACGCGGGTAAGCCGGATCGCTATATGCTACGCGTGGCCGAGGAGGGTGGAAAGCAGAATACAATGCACGATCCGTACGCATTCCCGCATCTTCTGACCGATTACGACCTTCATTTGCTCAACGAGGGTACGCACTGGCACTGCTACAACCGCCTGGGCGCCCAACTCCGGACGATCGACGGCGGGGAGGGGGTGAACTTCGCGGGCTGGGCGCCAAACGCAACCAGTGTGAGCGTGGTTGGCGACTTCAACGCTTGGGACGGCCGGCGTCATCCAATGGGTAAGCACATCCCCAGCGGGTTCTGGGAACTGTTTGTGCCCGGCTTGAGCGAAGGGACGATCTACAAGTTCCAGATTCGCCGTCACGATCATGTATTCGAGAAAGCCGATCCGTTTGGATTTGCCGCCGAGGTGCCGCCTCGAACCGCTTCCAGGGTCGTCGATCTCGAACGGCATCACTGGCACGACGCCGATTGGATGACCCGCCGCCGCGAAACCAATTGGTTGGACGAGCCGTTGTCGTTCTACGAGGTTCACTTGGGTAGCTGGAAGCGGCCCGGCGACGATCCCCACCGTTGGCTAACCTATCGCGAACTGGCACATCAACTGGTGCAGTACGTCAAGGAAATGGGATACACCCACCTGGAGTTGCTGCCGGTGAGCGAGCATCCGCTCTCCGGCAGTTGGGGCTATCAGACGGTAGGTTACTACGCCGCCACCAGCCGCTACGGTGCGCCTCAGGATTTCATGTACTTTGTGGATCTGTGCCATCAGAACGACATCGGAGTGGTGCTGGACTGGGTTCCGGCCCATTTTCCTCGCGACGGCCACGGCCTGCGACGCTTCGACGGGACGGCGCTTTACGAACATGCCGATCCGCGGCAAGGCGAGCACCGCGACTGGGGTACCCAAATCTTCAACTACGGCCGGCACGAAGTCCGCAACTTCCTCATCTCCAACGCGCTGTGCTGGTTCGACAAGTACCACATCGACGGAATCCGGGCGGATGCCGTGGCCTCGATGCTGTACCTGGACTACAGCCGCGAGGACGGCGATTGGGTTCCGAACGAGTTTGGCGGAAGGGAGAATCTTGCCGCCATCACGTTTCTGAAGATGTTGAACGAGCAGTCCCACCTGCAACATCCGGGCGTGCTGACGATAGCCGAGGAATCGACCGCCTGGCCCGGCGTGTCCCGGCCAACTCACCTGGGAGGTCTGGGGTTCAGCCTGAAGTGGAACATGGGCTGGATGAACGACACGCTAAGCTACATGCGGCACGATCCGATTCACCGCAAGTACCATCACGACGAGCTTACTTTCAGCCTGATCTACGCATTTCACGAGAACTTCGTCTTGCCCATTTCGCACGACGAGGTGGTCCACGAGAAAGGCTCGCTGCTGGACCAGATGCCCGGCGATCTCTGGCGGAAGTTCGCAAACATGCGGCTGCTGTACAGCTACATGTGGACGCATCCGGGCAAGAAGCTCCTCTTCATGGGCAGTGATTTCGGGCAGTGGAACGAATGGGACTTCGACAGCAGCCTGCAATGGGACCTGCTCGAGTGGGAGTCGCATCAGGGCTTGCTGAAGTGCGTTGCCGATCTGAACAAGCTGTATCGCCGCGAGAAGGCCATGCACGAGTTGGACTTCGACGGGCACGGCTTCGAGTGGATCGATTGTCACAACTACGAAGACAGCACGTTCAGCTTTATCCGCAAGGCGAGGGACCCCGGCGACTTCCTGGTAATCTGCTGCAACTTCACGCCCATTCCTCGCACCGCCCACCGGCTGGGTGTGCCGGAGGCCTGCTGGTACGAGGAAGTGTTCAACAGCGATTCGACGTTCTACGGCGGCAGCAACATCGGCAACGGCCCGGGCGTAACGGGCGAGGAGATGTCCAGCCACGGCCGGCCCGCGTCGATCAAACTGAACTTGCCGCCCCTGTCCACCGTGGTGCTAAAGCCGCGCCGCTAGCACGAACGTGAAAGGGGACAGGTCACTCAGTTTCGGAAAAACGTCTGGGTGACCCACGTCGTCCTCCCGTGCTGCTACAAGTATTCCATCCGACCGACCATGTCTTCGGTACTCACGGAGTGAACGAATCGCGCCACCCGTCGAATCTTCTCACCAACCGAGTACCGTTGATCGGGGATAACAACGATGCCAGAGTGATCGAGCCGTCGTTCCAGGTATTCGCGGTGCAGTCGCGCGAAATCGGCAACGTTAAGCGGGTAGATGGTGCGGTTCTGCTCGGTCGCAAAAGCAAGTTGTTGGGCATCGGCGGCACCGAGCCGATTGGCCTCGGCGGTAGTCACCAGATCGACGCCGCGAGCGCGCAGGCCTTGCACCACGGCGTGTTCGGAAGCGTCCTCGTCCACGTATAGCCGGACTTCGCTCATCGCAAATCGTCCGGAGCCGGTTGCCCGCCACGGAGTTCATCGTACTGCGCGTCTTCGGCCGCCAGTTCGCCGTCGATTTCGTCTCGACCGGCGTGGTAGTATGCCAACGCGGTGTAAATCTGGACGAGCGAGAGATGGGGATAAGATTGCGCGATATCTTCCGCGCTCTGGCCCTGTTTATACAGGGTGGCGATTCGATGCACGGTGATCCGCGTCCCGTCGATACGAATTCGCCCCCCACAAACCTCGGGGGTTCTCACCAGCATGGAATCGAGAGTGGTGGCCATCTATACTCCTTCAGGGCATTAAACTAACGGGCGCGAAAAAGGGGACATTCTACTTTTTCGCCTGACCCCGGCGGGAAACGCACCAACGGTTCATCTGCGAAAAAGTAGAATGTCCCCTTTTTCTATTCATCGCCGAGAGGAAAAAGTCGCACCAAGCCACGCACTCATTATTGTAATGCGCACACGAAGGGTTGTAAACCTCATCAATAGCGAGACTGTAGCATCATCCAATTGGAATTGAGTGTGAGCCTGCATTTTGTTATTATTATGGGATTCTAAAATCCTTTCCCAAAGGGCAAGGGAACTGACTGTCGGTCCAGTAATTTGGGGGCACGAGGAGGGAAGAACCGTGATAAGTGACTCATTCGGATGGTCATGCCCGATAACCCGTCGTCGGCTCCTTGTCGATGCTGCCTTGGGCGGGCTGGCGTTGATGGGCGGCGGCCGGCCGGCTTCTGCCGGCACCGATACCCGCGGCTGGACAATGAAGCAGATCCACACCAAAACGCTCGATTACATCGAGAGCGTGCGACTGCCGGCAGAGCCTTACGGCCGCTATCGCTATGCGGCGGGAATGTCCAAACCGACGCTTTACTCTTCCACCTATGCGGCCATGACGCGGGACCTTTACGGCGACCTCGGCTCGCTCTCCGGTGCCGAACGGGCCGAGTGGATCGAGTACCTTCAGTCGCACCAGGACGACGACGGGCTGTTTCGCGACCCGCTGATTTACGGCCAGGGCTGGTACAAGGGCGACCCCGAGTGGTGCGGCCGCCGGCACTTGAGTTGTCACGTGGTCACCGCGCTGAGCAGTCTGGGTGCCGTGGCCGGGAAGCCGATGCGGTTCCTGGAGCCGTTTCTGAAACCCGGCGGACTGGTCAAGTGGCTCGAATCGCGCCACTGGCGGCAGCGGCCGGATTTCGTCGGCAACGAGGTGCTCAACGTCGGAACGCTGATGCAGTACGCACGCGATTTCCAAAAAGACGGCCGGTGCATCGAAGGGGTCAAGACGATGCTCGACTGGATGAACACGCACTACATGAGCCCCAAAACGGGCCTCTGGGGAGACCTGAACCTAAAAGACCCCAAGGGGCTTTCCCGCGCGGTCATGGGCGCCTACCACTTCTGGCTCTTGTACTTCTACGACGGCGTGCCGATTCCATATCCCGATCGCGCGGTGGACCACGTTTTGCGAACGCAGAACAAGGCGGGCGGATTCGGACAAGGCGTGCATAACGCGGGCAATCCGCTGGCCAGCAGCGCCTGCGAGGATATCGACTCGATCGACCCGTTGGTCCGGCTGATGCTTGCTCGCCCGTATCGCCGCCAGGAGATCCACAAGGCGCTCGAGCGCGGCCTGTCCCGGGTGCTGGTCAACCAGAACGCCAACGGCAGTTTTGTTTTCATGCGCGACCGCGCCTTCGGGTACGGCCATCCGCTGATGAGTGCCGGCGCGAACCAGGGCGCCATGTTTCCCACGTGGTTCCGCACGCTAACGCTGGCCTACCTGGGCAAGTCGCTGCCGGAGTCGATCGTCGGCCAGTTCGACTGGCACTTCTGCGATTGTCCGGGCATCCAGTTTTGGCGGGTCAAGTAGGTTTCTGTATTTCGGCCAGACTTGTAGGGTGGGTCGAGGTACGAGACCCACGCGGGCAAGATGTGCGAAAGCGAAAATGGGGACTGGCTCCGTCACGGGCTGGTTTTCACGAGAGTTTTCGGTTTGCCGACGGTGCCTGTCCCCTTTTTCGGACGGCCCCCGTTTTCGGACGGCCCCCTTTTTCGGACGGGCAATACCGAGCACCGTGGAAAAAGGGGACAGGCACCTCGCGGCTACGGTTTTTCCCGCACTTCCGGCCGATATCCGCGGGGAGCCAGTCCCCATTTTCCACCGACCGCTTACAGTTTGAGTATTTCGGCCAGCAGCCAGATGAAGGCGTACACCCTGGAGATGCTGAATTCGCCCGTGTGGAAGCTACCCGGCTTGAGGATCGGACGGTCGGTTTCGTCCCCGCCGATACCCAGCATCACGGCGCCGGGAATGAACGGCACGCGGGGCTTGAAGCCCGTATAGACGTACTCCGGCGGGTTCCCGGGGCCCACGTGGATCACGGTACTGACGCCGAAGGGATTGGCTCCGAGTATCCAGTCCAATTGCCGCTGTGCAAGCACGGCCAGTTCGGGTTGATTCAGTATCCGGGCGGCTTTCAGAAGTGCTATCCCCGCTCCGGCGAGATTGGCATTGTTGCCTACCCAGTACCGGTGTTTTGCCGGGCACATGAAATAGCGGTACCCCAAGTCACCCGCTTTTCTCGTCTTGCATCCGCTGGGCTGTGCGACATAGGGGACAATACCGAATGCGTTCCGCGAGGCGATTTCGCCAAGATACTGTTGGCAGTGCAGCTTGATGGCCTCTCGCCAGCGGCCCGCCTGCGGATGCTTAGGGAAGGCCTCGGCCAGATCGCACAGGGCGATCAGCGGCAGCGGGTGAACGGTTCTAACGCCTATTCCCTCCCGGCGTTTATCCGAGCGAAAGAAGTATCCCCGTACCTTGTTCTGATTGCCGGCGTATTCAGTCTGTTGGAGCTTGAGGAAACCATCGGCCATTCGCACCGCGTACGACTTGTATTGCTCGTCCTTGGTGGCCTCGAACAGCCGCAGTCCGGCGGAGATTCCCGTGCCCAGGTCCATGTACGCGCCGGCCTTCTCCTGTTTTACTTTGGCGAAGCACTGCCTGGCCGCATCGAGGCATTTGTCGGCGTAGGCCCTGTCCCGGTCGCCGTAAACCGATACCAGCAGCGCCTCGGCCGCGATGAACTGGTGCCGGTTGGAAATGCCTTTCGCGCCGGGCCGGGCCGGGCGGTCGTCGGCCGTTCCGGATTTGTTGTCCGTCCCGCGGTTCGTCAGCCCGTCGGTGTCGCTGCCAATGTATCTGCCGGAAGAAATCATCTTCAGGCAGTACAGGTTACCCCATTGAACCTCTTCGTATATCCGCGAGCGGAGCTCTTGATCGGCCGACAGCTTCGCCACGTTCAACAGGGCGGACATCCCGGCCAACTCGAACCCGGGCCACTTGCAAAGACCGCCGGCGCAGTGCCAGCCACCCACCAGGTCCACCGATTTCCCGTCTTTCGTTCGCCCGTCGTCCAGATGGCACGGAGCGTTGTAGCCGGTTGTGCTGGGGCCGCATCGCTGCACGGCGAAGTAGTTCACCCCTTTTGCCATCGCGTCGGCGTAGACGTCCGGCGCGATGCGGAACGCATAAGAGGTAAAGACCTCTTGCGGCGAATTCGCCGGCAGGGTCTTCTGGGACACAGTCTTCTGGGATACAGGGGAGCTAAGCCTGATTGCGTACTTGCCGGGCGCGGTAAGCGCGGAGAACCGGCCCACGAAGTACGTGCCGAAATCGCCCTTCGAGCGGGTGAGTTTTCCGGAGAGAACCGACGGTTCGTCTTGCCGGTTGATATCCACGACGGAAAACGTTTCTGCAATCGCGGGCGCCTTGTCTTCGACCAGGAAGTGCTTGGGCCCGTGCGGCAGGTAGCCCACCTGATTGACGAGAATGCGCCCGGACGCACCGGCAGCACTCGGCTTGCCGGTTTCGGGCGCCGTCTTGGTTTTCGGAGCGGGCGCCGTTTGCTGGGCTTGGATACCCGCTGCAAAAACACTCCACAGAACGAAGAAACATGCCGTCAGCGAAATTCTCATTGTAGGGTTCTCCTTTCCGAGGGAAAAAGGGGGACAGGTCAACGAATCGAAGCGTTTGCCGCCTGCAACTCGGCCATCAGCCAGATGACGCCCGCCGTCCTTGAAATGCAGAACTCACCTTTGCTGTGGTAGCCCAACCTGGCGTCAGGCCGATCCGCCAGGTCGCCTCCTATGCCGTGCATTGTTGCACCGGTGAGGAATGGGACCCTGGGCTGGAATCCCACGTAGATGTACTCGGGCGGGTTGACGTGCCCGATGCGAATCACGTGGCATTCACCGAAGGGATTCGATCCCAGGACCCAGTCGAGTTGGCGCTGTCCGAGCGCAACCAGGCCGGGCTGCTTCAGAATCCGCCCGGCCTTCACCAGGGCAACTCCTATCCTTGGCAGCCGGTTGCTGGTGCCTTCGCCGCCTGCCTGGTGTTTTGCGGGATCGGGGAAATTGCGGTATTTCAGTTGCCCGATCTTCCTGTCCTCGGCCCCTCCGGACCCGACAACGTAAGGGGCGATGCCAAAGGCGTTCCGCGAGGCGAACACCGCAAGGCAACTGCTGCAATGAAGCTCGATGGCTTGCTTCCACGCGGAAGCCTGCTTATCATCCGAATCCGAAAAGGCCTCGGCAAGCTCGCACAGAGCGATCAGCGGCACCGTTTGGCTTCGCATCAATTCCACGCCGCCGAAGTGCCCCCGAACCTCTTGCTGAGAGCCCACGTACTGCTTGGCCTGAAGCTTTATGAACTCGTCGGCCATCTTCACGGCGTAGGCCTTGTATTGTTCATCCCCGGTGGCGCGATGCATTAGGACTCCCGCGGATATCCCGGACCCGACGTGAAGATACCCCTGGGACTTCCTCTCCTTGGTCCAACTGAAACACCGCCTGGCCGCCTCGAGGCATTTCCGGGCGTAAGCCGGGTCTTGCTTCTTCAACAGCGTGGCAAGCATTGCCTCCGCCGCGATCCAGACGTGCTGCGTGTACATGCTGCCGACTCCCAGCGTGGCAAGCCGGTCGTCCTTCGTGCCGATCTTGTTGTCGGTGAAGTAGAGCGCCCAGGTCGGCCTGCTCCTATTGTCGCCGCCGATACCGTGCGAGTAGATGTAACCGTCCGGCGATTGCATCTTGAGCAGGTAGAGGTTCCCCCACTTGACCTCTTCATGGATGCGCGAGCGTAACTGCTCATGCTCGGATAGTCGTGCGACGTTGAGCAGACCTTGCATCCCGAGAAGCTCGATGCTCATCCACTTGTTGACGTCGGAAGAACAGTGCCATCCCCCGGCGAGGTCGACATGCTTGCCGTCCGAGGTTCGCCCGTCGTCCAGATGGCAAGGTGCGTTGTAGCCTGTCTTGCTGTCGCCGCAGCGCTGCGCCGTGTAGTGGCCTATCCCTTTTGATATGGGATCGGAGTAAACGTCTTCGGCAATCCGGAAGGTGTGCGAGCCGAACATGGGCGTCTTATGGTGCCACCGCGGACATTGGCACCGCACCCAAACGCAATACTTGCCGGGCTTCTTCAGTTCCGAGAAGTCGCCCACGTAGTATGTTCCGAAGTCACCGGCAACGGGGCGGAGTTTTCCGGAGAAGGAGCGGGACTTCGAGGAGATCGTGTCCACCTCCCAGACGCTGAATTCCTTGACGAGCGTTCCCGCGCTGTCCTCAACCACGCAGTATTTCGCCCCCCCAGGCAAGTAACCCACCTGGTTGACGAAGATATTCCTGCGCACGGGCCGATCAACCGGATTAGCCGCCTCGGCCGCGGCCGCAAACACAACAAGCCACACAACGGTTTGGGGTAGGGATCGCCAAACGGGTAGCCAAAACATGAGAATCTCCAAGGTAGGGTACGGTTGGGTAGGGTGGGTGCTTGCACCCACGTAGTTCGGTAGGGTGGGGGCTTGCACCCACGCAGTTCGATAGGATGGATGCTTGCACCCACGCAATGCGCTATCCGGGGGCACATGTTTCACGTGGGTGCAAGCACCCACCCTACCGCTTGCGGGTGGGGTTGTCAAATTCGCCGGCGAGCCAGTATCAGGCCCACCAGCGCAAGGGCCAACAGCGCCAGCGACGAGGGCTCGGGCACTTCGGCGAGAAAGCGTATCTCGCCGCTGTTCAACACGCGGTTGTAAAATCGGATGTCGTCGATGATGCCGTCAAAGTGGTAGATATCGCCCAGGGCACCGCTTAAGTTGCCGTACATGCACCCGATGCGGACCCAAGCGCTGCCGGCGTACAGTTGGCTTGGCACGGACGTGTATTGGGATGCGACGAGTTCGCCATTCAGATAGATTTCCATCTTCTGATTAGGCTCGAACACGGCAGCGATGTGGTAGATCTCATCGGCCGTCAACAGGCCGGCCGACGACAACAGGTCGACGTAGCTGCCGGCCGCCCCGTCGGGCGAGATTCTGAAGTTGAGTTTGCCGTCGGCCAGACCAAGCGCGTACGCGCCGGCATCGCTGCCGGGGTCGTTATGGGAAAACCGGGCGACGACATAAGCCCCTTCGGCGTCGAGCGCTTCTTCCGTCGGCTGAATCCAGGCGGCCAGTGTCAAGGGGCCGGTGATCTTCAACTCGTCGGTAGGCTCCCCGATGATACTGTCGCCCAGGTTTATTCCATCGCCCGTGCGATTGAAAAGCCCGGCCGTCCCGCCGCGAAACGACGTGATCTGCGGCGGGCCTTTGCGGGCGTAAAGGTCCGACCAAATGGGAACCGGGGCCTTGTCGATCAGCGGATCGCTCGTCGACGGCGGCGTGGCTTGCTCCCAATCGTAGAAGGCGACTGCGTCGATTTCCTGCCCTTGCCTTTCTTCGATCACCACGTCGTCGAAGATGAACTGTGGATCCATATCCTCGGTGCCGAAAAAGAAGCCGGCCTGATTATGCAGTTTGTTGCAGTTCCTCGAGGCGAACGCGGTGCCGCCGGTGCAGTTGGTCGAGTCACTGTAGTCCACCCCGTCGATCACCGGCCAGGAGCCGGCGTCGGTGTAATAGACCTCGACTTTGTGCCAGCCCGTGGTGCGATCGGCGTTCTTCGACTTAACCCCGCCACCAAAATAGTAATAGCCGTTGCTTTTTGCGGGGCTGGCGATGTAGTTGGCACTTGCCGTGCACCAGACGGCGTGATTCCTCGCTTGCGCTGCATTGCTGTCGTAGAGCCAAAAGGTGGCCCGGGCGGCTTTCGCCGCGGGCGACACGCGGTTATAGATGTTCACGCCGATCCACTTATTGTCCCCGGCGGACCAATTGCCGTTGTCGACGAAACCCGCGTTGCCCGAGCGTCCAACGGGCGCAACCATCGTACCGTAATCAGTGCCGAGGGTGCCCTGCGTATCGTCCCAGTTCGAGCCGTTCCAACCGGCGGCCTCGAAATCGTCCTCGAAGATAACAACAGCGGAAGCGAAATGGCCTAAACACAGAATGACCAGACAGGCCAACAACAGACAGGCAAGCTTTCTCATTTCACACCTCGCATTTCTTGTAGGTGAATACTACGGCGAAAAGGAACCATCAGAACTAACCAGCAATTCCCGCCGGGCCTTAAGACACTGCAAAAAAGGGTGTTTTTGGTATTGGCTTTCGTAAACATTAGTGACAGAATCCCGGCTGTTTGCGAGCGATACCTGTTTGCTATACTCGGCACGGGCGAGGATTGCGGTTTTCTGAACCGGTCACGTAGCCCGTCGTGCCAGCAACCGCTGCTAGT
>JAUWJC010000231.1 GCA_030607895.1 Pirellulales bacterium | reverse complement strand
GGGGGGGGGGGGGCGCGTGCCTTGGGCGGGGCCGCCACCCCGCGCCCCCCCCCCCCCCGGCTCTCTCAACTCTCAACTTTCAACTCTCAACTTTCAACTCTCAACCCTCAACTCTCGACTCTCAACCCTCAACTCTCAACCCTCAACTCTCGACTCTCAACTCTCAACCAAATCAAGCACTTCGCGGCCGCGGCCTTGCTGGATCAGCGGAATGTAGGTCTCCAACTCCTTTAAGGTGGCTTCGTCGGTGAGGTCGACCGTGGCGCGGCGCTCGGCCGACAGGTAGGCGGCCAGATTCAGCCGGGTGATTTCCAGGCCGTAGCGCCAGTCGAGAAGCGGCGGGCACCTTTCGGTGAAGGCGGCCACGGCGTCGACGTTTTCGTCGGTGTATCCGTACAGGTCGGCTTCGTTCGGTTGGATGGTTAGCAGTCCGCGGCTGGCCTGCATCTTCTCGAGCGCCGTTTCCGTATCGGTCATTCCGGCCGCGGCCGCGTCGCCGATAAACACCTCCAACGGCGAGCGGAGTGTGTTCATCTCGAAGGCGTAACCCGGCCCCAGCCCGCAGCCCGTCGAACATCAACCGTAGCCCCAGCTTGTCGAACATCCAGGAAACGCTGAACTGGCTCTTGACAAACTGCCCGGTTTCCGGGTTTTTGTACGTCACCATGCCGGTGGCGAAGTCTTCGGCGGGCGTTTTGGAGTAATCCACGCCGAACTGTTCCAAGAGTTGTTTGCGCCATCGGGGTTGGCCCCACTTCAGCAGTGCCAGGTCGGCGTTTACCGATTGCGGCTGAAGGAATTGGGGCGGTTTGCCGGGCGGGGTCAGTGCGTACCATCCCACGGCCAGGCAGTGGCAGCCCATGTCGCTCATCACGCCGCCGCCTTGCTGGACGGGGTCCCAGAACCAGCCCTTGTGCGGGCCGGCGTGTTCTTCGTTCGACCGGACCAGCATTGGCGGGCCCATCGCCTCGATCACCGGGCCAAGCTGTGCTCGATACGCTTGGATCGACTTCATGTAGACCTGGTTCTCGAAGTACGCAGTGGGCAGATTCACCCCTTCGACCAGTTCGAGTATGCGTCGGGCTTCCACGAGGTTTCGGGCAAGCGGCTTCTCGCAAATTACGCCCTTTAGCTCCGCGCCGGCTTTGACGGCGTCGACGGTCTCTTCAACGATTGCCACGCGGGCGAAGTTGGGCACCAGGATGACGATCACATCCACGTGAGGGGCCATCTCCATGACGCTGCCGAACACCCGACCTTCGCCCAAACCATGCTTCCGGACGTAGGCGACCAATTCGTCGAGCGGCTCCAGCGACACCATGCCCGCCACCTCCACGCCCCGCACTTGGCAGAGTGCCCGCAGTTGGAAGGCCGCGATAAAGCCACCACCGACAATCCCGTAACGCAGTTTTTTCATGTTTCGCTCCCAAGGTAGGGGTAAGCCGAAAAAGGGACCAGGTTTAATTTGTGCAAAGCACCCTCCGGGCCGCAGGCGGCAAATTAAACCTGGTCCCTTTTTAGGCCGAATGCCGCGATTATACAGATACATTGCCCGAGCCCACAATGGGGCGACAGATGGCTGTAATGGCCCACCCATCGGAGGGTGTCGGCCGGCCGCCGCACTGCCGTTTGGTAACGTATATTTTTCAGTATGGGTATCACCGTGGAGGGCTTTTGAGGGCTTTTGATGATCGTCACACAATCGACCGGCCTGAATGCTTTTGCGATGCGCTGTTGCTCGATCGGCCTGGTGGTGCTGGGCGCGATGCTTGCCGCCGCGCCGCCGTCGTCTGCCGCCAACCGACCTGAACAGGCAGCCGGCACGCAATCCGGACAAGAATCAAGCGAGTGGATATTCGACAAGAGTTTGTACAGCAACAGCTCCAAGACGGGCAAACGGGTGAGGCAGTACGCCGATCACAAGGCAGCCTACCGCGATCCGAACTCGATCTACAATTCACCCCACGGCCCGTACCCGTTCGTCTCGAACTTCTACGATCCGTACAGGTACTACGGCCATCGCCCCTACGGCCCAAGCGGCGGCGCGAATCCCCTGGGACCCTACCCGCACTACGGTCCCAACTCCCACGCCTATAGCCCCTATCCGTTCTATTGATCGGTGCTTTGCGGGCAGTTGTTACGGAAAACGCTTGTATGTCGGACCATGTTTCCGTATACTCAAGTGATGCAATCGAAGCCTGATCTATATGTTGAGAACTCCGTTGTGAGTTATCTTGCGGCCCGGCCCAGCCGGGATGTGGTCGTTGCGGCTTGGCAGCAGATTACGGCCGACTGGTGGCGCACGAGGAAGAAGGATTTTGACCTTTACATATCGGAGCTAGTCATTGCGGAGGCGGAACGTGGGGATCCCGAAGCAGCCGCCAATAGGCTGAAGCACTTGACCGGAATCTCCCAGGTGCCTATCACCCAGGAAGTACGTGATTTGGCTGAAGCTTTAATCCAGGAGGGAGCTTTGCCGGCCAAGGCCATCGCGGATGCTTTTCACATTGCAGCGGCAGCCGTACATGGCATCGAGTACCTGATCACGTGGAACTGTCGACACATCGACAATGCTGAACTAAAGCCGCTCGTTCGCAGCGTGTGTGCCGTCCATGGGTACCGATGTCCGGAGATCTGTACCCCACAAGAGTTGATGGGAGAAGAAAATGAAAGCGGATGAGGTCCTGAGAGAAGTTTACGAACACCGAGACGGATACGTGAAAGAGCACGGTAGTGACATCGATACTGTCTTTTCAGACTTGAAGGAAAGGCAGCGGCATTCGCGGAGAAAGATCGTCGATTTGGCTGAACAAAAGAAGGCGGAAAAGTCTCGAATGCCGTAGGCCCCCAACCGCTTGCGGCTTCGCAACGTCCAGCGGTCCGCTTCTTACTTCTGACTTTGCTGATAGACCGCTTGCAGGAGACTTTGTACGTCCTTGTACTTCCTCTTGGCCGACAGGGCGGCGTCCAGTAGGCGTCGGGCGTCGCTTTCGGGGTGGCCCAGCTTGCGCAGTAGCTCGTAGGCTTCGGAGACGACGTCCGGTTCGACCAGGGCCTCGGCGGTTTCCTTGTGGGCGACCATCAGGGCGAACTTAGGAACCTTGCGGCGGAGCTTGGCGACGATTCGCTCGGACATCGCCGGGCCGATGCCGGGCAGGGCGGAGAGCGCCTTGGCGTCTTGTTCCTCGATTGCCGTGGCCACCTCCTTGACCGGCCGGATCATTGCACGGAGCGCTTTCTTCACGCCCACCCCGTCGACCGAGCAGAACAACTCGAAGAACTCCCGCTCAACCTCGCTCAAGAAGCCGATCAGCCGGGGCGTGAGCCGGCCCTGCATCGGGTTGCCCTCGAGGTAATCTATTGTGTGCAGGCTGATTTCCTGGCCCAGTTCGTGCTGCAACCGGCGTCGAGCGAATTCCGGGATCAATACTTCATACTCAAACGCCCCAAGTTGCAACGTGAGTACGTCGTCGTGCAAGGCAACCAGTTGGCCGGTGATTTTGGTTATCAAGGGGAGGTCCTTTGAGAGTTGAGAGTTGAAAGTTGAGAGTTGAAAGTTGAGAGTTGAGAGTTGAAAGTTGAGAGTTGAAAGTTGAGGGGACGTTGCGAAGCCGCAAGCGGCTGCCTTCATCCTTCATCCTTCATCCTTACTTCCGCAGTTCGCTTGGCTTGTCTCTAAGATAATAGTGGCACAGGGCGATGGCCAGTGCGTCGGCCACGTCGGGTGGTTCGGGCGTGGCGGCCAGGCCCAACTCCTGCCGGATGGCGTTTTGCACCTGCGTTTTGCCCGCCCGGCCGGAGCCGGTCAGTATCTTCTTCACCTGCGTGGCCGAGTAGTGGATCACGGGTATTCCAGCCTGCGCGGCGGCCAGGCAGATGACACCTCTGGCGTGCCCCATCAGTATGGCCGTTTTCGGCCGCTTGTAGTGCGAGTACAACTCCTCGACGGCCATGGCTGTCGGCTTGAGTGCCGCTATCACGTCGGCCACGCCCTCGTGTATTTCGGCCACGCGGCGCGTGATCGACCCGCGAGACCGCCCGCGGACAATTCCCGCCTCGCACAGCTTAGGCCCGGCGTCGGCTATTTCCAGCACCCCATAGCCGGTTATGTTCAGGCCCGGGTCGATGCCGAGGATGCGGTCGCACATGGGAGTTTTCAGTTATCAGTTGTCAGTTATCAGTTATCAGTTGTCAGTTATCAGTTGTCAGTTATCAGTTGTCAGTTGTCAGTTATCAGTTATCAGTTATCAGTGACTCCGTAACAAGCCGCTTGCGGCTTCGCAACGTCCATACTCCAGCCTCAACTGACAACTGATAACTGATAACTGACAACTGATAACTGATAACTATTCAATGCTCCACTCGGTTCCACCGGGGCGGTCTTCGAGGGTAACGCCTAACTCGGCCAGCGAGTTTCGGATTGTGTCGGCCGTGGCGAAGTCTTTGTTCTTTCGGGCGTCGGTCCGCATTTGCACCAACAGGTCCAGCAGCTTGCCCGTCAGGGTGTCATCGCCGGCCGACATGGCCTCGGGCGGTTTGCGGAACAGGCCCAACGCGGCCGACAACTCGCGAAGCGTCCGGGCGCCGGTTGTCAGGGCATCGACCTTGCTTTTGTCCCGGTTGGTCTTTTCTTCCAGTTTCTCATCGTCGATGAACTTGTTGAGCCGGCGGACCAAATCGAACAGGTCGCCGATTGCGCCGCCCGTGTTGAAGTCGTCGTCCATCGACTCCAAAAACCGGTTGCGGTGTTCGACCACCGCCGCCAGCAATTGGCTATCTCCGGCGTCGATTTGGCCGTCGTCCCGCCGCCGTGGCGTGTCCAGCTCGCAGAAGTTTTGGCCCGTCACTCGCTGGAGCCGCTTGAAGAACCGGTAAAAGGCGTCCAAGCCGGTCTCTACCTGTCGGATTCGCTCTTCGCTGAAGTCGATCGGCCGTCGGTAGTGGGTCGAGAGGAGGAAGAACCGGATGGTTTCCGGCTGGAACTGTTCGAGCAGTTCGCTGAACGGGCTGGAGCCTTTTGATTTACTGATTTTGCCGGCTTCCTGCGATTGTATGTCGCCCGACTGTATGTCGCCCGACTGTATGTCGCCCGACTGTATGTCGCCCGATTGGAGGTCGCCTTCGGATGGCCGGGTGTGTCTTCCACCCAACTTGCCGACTTCGCCGGACGCCTGCATCAGTCCGTTGTGCATCCAGTACTTGGCCATCGGCTTGCCGTGGCAGGATTCGCTTTGTGCGATTTCGTTTTCGTGATGCGGGAAGACCAGGTCGAGCCCACCGCCGTGGATATCGAACGTTTCGCCGAGAATCCGGCGGCTCATTGCCGAGCACTCGATGTGCCATCCTGGCCGGCCGGGTCCCCAGGGGCTATCCCAGGCCGTTTCGCCCGGCTTGGCGGCCTTCCAGAGGGCGAAATCGGCGCTTGCCCGCTTCCGCTTGGCCGCCCCGCCCCCATCGCCCCGCATGGCGTCCGCCGGCCGGCCGCTGAGCTTGCCGTAGTCCTTGGCCTTGCTCACCTCGAAGTAAACGTCACCTTCCGACTCGTAGGCGAAGCCCTTCTTGAGAAGCGTGTCGGTGAACTTGATGATCTCGTCGATGTTGTCGGTCGCCCGGGGAAAGTGATCGACCGAATCGACGCCCATCGCCTCCATGTTGTTCATGTAGTCGGCGGTCATCCGGGCGGCCAGTTGTTCCATGGCCACGCCCTGGGTGCTGGACTCGGCGATCAGCTTGTCGTCCACGTCGGTTATGTTGATCACCAACGTGACGTCGTAGCCGGAATAGGCCAGGTATCGCTTCACGGTGTCGAAAATGACCGGTCCGACCATGTGCCCGATATGGCTCGGCTTGTACACGGTCGGCCCGCAGAGATAGATTCCAACCTTGCCGGCGTCGACCGGCTCGAACGGTTCCTTGGTTCTGGACAGTGTGTTGTAGACTCGGAGCATTTTAGTTGATGGTTGAGAGTTGAAGGTTGAAAGTTGATGCCGCTTGCGGCTTCGCAGTGGTTGTACTCATCACGCTCCGCGTGATGAACTCCATCACGCGGAGCGTGATGAGTACACACGAACGGTTGTCTTCGGCTGCCCCTAACCCGGCACCAACAACACGACGCACTGGGCGGCGATTGCTTCTTCGCGGCCAACCGGGCCGAGGTTCTCGCCGGTTTTGGCTTTCAGCCCGACGCAGTCCGGTTGGATGTCGAGGATCGCGGCCAGGCGCCGGCGGATTTCGTCGGAGTGCGGCGTCAACTTGGGACGTTGGGCAAAAACAATGCAGTCAATGTTGCCGATTCGCCAGCCGGCCTCAGTGATCGAATCGCGAGCCCGGCGGAGCATATCGGCCGAATCGCGGTCGCGGTTGGCCGGATCGGTGGCGGGAAACATCTGGCCGATATCACCCAGCGCGGCCGCACCCAGCAGTGCGTCGGCCACGGAGTGCAACAAGACGTCGGCGTCGCTGTGCCCGAGCAATTCCCGATCGTGGTGAATTTCGATCCCACCCAACCGCAACGGGCCGCCGGGCCCCAAGCGATGTGTATCGTGTCCAATTCCGACGCGCAGCCCGTCCGTGATAGCACCTCGTAGTTGAGAGTTGAAAGTTGATAGTTGAGAGTTGAGAGAGCCGGGCCGTGTCGGCCCGGAATTTTGGTTGCAGCAACCCAAAAACCGGGCCGACACGGCCCGGCTCTCTCAACTCTCAACTATCAACATTCAACTCTCAACTACGAGGTGCTATCACGGACGGGCTGCGCGGCGGAATTGGACACGATACCCATCGCTTGGGGCCCGGCGGCCCGTTGCG
>JAUWJC010000465.1 GCA_030607895.1 Pirellulales bacterium | reverse complement strand
CATTGGTTTCCTCCGATACTGGTGGTTGTCTCACCACATCACGCTACCAGTAATTCTACCCCGGCCGGCCGCTTCCCGCAACATTTCAACACCGTACACCGGTCGCGGCTTTATATGAACGATGCCATTTCACCACACGAACACGTCTTTCACGGCCAGCGAGAAGCCGGGCAGCAGGGTTTCCTCGGTTAGCGTGTCGTCTTCCCCAAAGACTCGCGGCTCGACGTCCGAGCGATGAACCGTGACCGTCTTGGTTGCCGGATCAACATCCCAAACGACCAGCGAACCGGCGGCCAGATAGTTGCGTATCTTGCCCTCGATCTCCTTCGGCCGATCGTCCGGCGAGCGAATCTCCACGGCCAGGTCGGGTGAGCCGGGAAAAAAGCCCTGCGGCGGAACAGAGGGGATCCGCTCCCGTTGCACGAAAGCCACGTCGGGAGAACGCACCGTGTCGGGGAATCGCTCCAGAATGAAGCCCGTGTCGCCGGGAAACACCATGCCAAGATGGTTCTCCCGAATAAACACCGAAAGCTCGAAACAGATGTTATCCTCCACCCGACCGTGCAACGACCCAGCAGGTGTCATCATCACCAATTCTCCTTGCACCAACTCGCACGGGCCCAGGTCGTCCGGGGCACTCAGCAGTTCGTCCGCTGTCCTGATCGTTTGAGTTCTCGTGGACATTGGTTTCCTCCGATACTGGTGGTTGTCTCACCACATCACGCTACCAGTAATTCTACCCCGGCCGGCCGCTTCCTGCAACATTCCAACACCGGTCCGAAAAAGGGGACAGGCACCGTCGGCAAACCGAAAACTCTCGTGAAAATCAGCCCGTGACGGAGCCAGTCCCCATTTTCGGACTCCCCTCCTTACAGTTTGAGTAATATGCTCTTGCCGCGCGCGGACAGGCGGCTCATAATGGGCCGACCTGTTTCTCCCATACCGCGAGCAGCCCATGACGTCCGCTTCAGCCGACCCCGCGGCAAAGGCAAATCGCCGCGAGATATTCGCCTGGGCAATGTACGACTGGGCCAATAGCGCCTATTCCACACTCTCAATCACCATACTGGTCTACTACATCAAGGCGGTTGTAGTGCCCGGCCAGTGGGGAACCGTGGTCTGGGCCTGGGGTATCTCGCTGTCGATGCTTGTCGCGGCGTTGCTGTCGCCAATTCTCGGGGCACTGGCCGACGCCAACGCCAGCAAGCGCTGGTGGCTGGCCGCAACGGCTCTGCCCGGCGCCGCCGCAGCCATGCTCCTGGCCCTGGTGCCACCGGAATCGGCCTGGTTGGTGATTGGGCTGTTTGTGACCGTGTGCCTGCTGTTCGAGCTATCGCTGGGCTTCTACAACGGCTTCCTCCCGGAAATCGCCGATGAGAAAAACCTCAACCGCGTGTCGGCCTGGGGATACGCCCTGGGATACCTGGGCGGGGCGCTGGCGCTGCTGTTGGCTTTGATTGTAAAGACCTTCGGTCAGTCGCTTGGGCTGCCCGAACTGGCCGACCAGTTGCGAGTCGGCATCTTCATCATGGGACTATGGTGGGGGCTGTTCACGCTGCCAACTATTTGGGTTCTTCGCGATCGAGGCACCGCCCCCAAGCAAAAGCTGCCGCCGTGCAGAGCTGTCGCCCAAGCGGTTGGCGAGGTGGGCCACACGCTGAGGAACATCCGACTCTACAAAACGCTCTCGCTGTTCCTGCTCGCCTTCCTTTTCTACAACGACGGCATTCAGTCGGTAATCAGCCAGTCGTCTACCTTCGCCATGGACATCTTGAGTTTCTCACCCGGTGAACTGATCGTCCTGATCCTGATTATCCAAATCGTCGCGCTGCCCGGCGCACTGCTGATCGGCCACCTGGCCGATCGAATCGGACAGAAGCCGACACTTGTCCTCTGCCTGGCCGTTTGGATCGCGTTGATAATCGTGGCGTATCATATCACAAGCAAAACGCAATTCTGGGTCCTGGGTATGGTGTTGGCGTTGGTGATGGGTGGCACGCAGTCGGTAAGCCGCGCCATCATGGGCCTGATGACGCCGCCCGAGCGATCGGCCGAGTTCTTCGGGTTCTTCAACTTCTCCGGAAAGGCAACCAGCTTCCTCGGCACCTTCCTGTTCGGCCTGATCATCGCCCGGACCGGCAATCCGCGGCTGGCCATTCTCAGCCTCCTGGTCTTCTTCCTACTCGGTTGGGCCATCGTTGCGTGCATAAACATCCAGAAGGGACGCCAAGACGCGCTCGGGTCGTAACGCTCCCGCTGGTCACCCGGCCCGCCCGTTGCTATATTCACGGCCGTGGGGCCGCTTGCGGCTTCGCAACCAGAATACCGGGCCGACACGGCCCGGCTCAAAGATGTGCGCATGTCGCAACGGAAGACTCAAAACCCCGAAACCTCATGTTTCTCGGAATCGAAATCGGCGGCACGAAACTGCAACTCGGCATCGGCTCGGGCAAGAGCGACGAGTTGATTGTACTGGAACGCGTAGATGCCGAACCGGGCCGCGGCGCCGAGGGAATTCGCCAACAGATTCTCCAGGCCGCCGGACGGCTCATCCAGCGCCACAATATCACGGCCGTTGGAATCGGCTTTGGCGGACCGGTCGATACGGCCACCGGACGGACGATCAAGAGCCATCAAGTGGATGGTTGGGAGGACTTCCCATTGGCCGACTGGTGCCAAAAGCACCTCGGGCTGCCCACCGTGGTGGCCAACGACTCGAACCTGGCCGGCCTGGCGGAAGCCCGGCTCGGGGCAGGACGGGGGCACGGAATCGTCTTCTACACGAACGTGGGCAGTGGCATCGGCGGAGCGTTGGTGATCGACGGCGAGGTCTACTCGGGCCCGGCCGGAACGGCCGTCGAGCCGGGACACCTGCGACCCGGCCCGCAAGCTGAACATGCGGACGAAACCGTCGAATCGATTGCCAGCGGCTGGGCAATCGGGGCCGCCGCCCAGGCCAGAGTTCTTGACCCGGCCTCACATCCGCTTCTCTCGATGAGCCACGAAAACCGGCCGATCGGCGCCGAATCGGTCCGCCAACGCCTCATCGAACATGAGGAAGCCGACGAACGGGACGCCGCCGACTTTCTCACTCGTTGTGAAGGAGTTGTCGACCGGATAACGGCCAAGATGGTTGCCCAGGCCGCGGCAGATGGAAACCGGATGGCACGGCAGATATTCGACCGCGCCTGCCGCACACTCGGTTGGGCAATCGCACAGGTGATTACGATTGCCGCGCCACAGATCGTGGTTGTCGGCGGCGGAGTATCGTTGGCCGAGGAGCGTCTGTTCCTCGAACCGGTCCGCCGCTACGTCGACCGTTACGCCTTTCCCCCCTTGCGCGACAGCTTCCAGATAGTACCGGCCAAGCTGGGCGAAGAAGTGGTCGTCCACGGCGCGCTGGCACTTGCCGACGGAGAAAAGGCGTCCGGGAATTCCCCGTTGTAAAGCCGCGACCAGTCAAGAAAAAAGTACAGGCCGGGCGGCCCATTGCCAGGACCGGCACCGGACTGTTTCCCCCCCCTGGGAACGTACTTATCGGGACAGACGGTACGGCGCGCCCCCCCGGACAGAAATATGTCATTCGCCGTATCCGCCTTGCTATGGCAATTTGTGTAATCGGCCCACGATAGGCCCGCACTTTGGCAATCTTTGCCGGTTACTCCGATTCCGCCGGCTGATTCCGCCGTCTTCATGAATATACATTGGCTTTAGAGCCTACGCATGAATTGCGAGGCCAGGGATGAGGCGGCGTTTGGGTGATGACGAGAAGCGGGGAAT
>JAUWJC010000596.1 GCA_030607895.1 Pirellulales bacterium | reverse complement strand
GCCCAGGCCGGGCGAGTCGTCTACCACAACCTGGAAGAACTCATCTGCCTCGACGCGAAGACCGGCAACGAGATGTGGCGAGCGCCTAACAACATCGGGTCGACCGTCGGTGGGGGCAGCACGTTGGTCAGCAGCGATGGCGTGGTGCTCTTCCACGGCCACGGGCAGCAGCAGGCAGCCGCGGGCGGAAAGGGTAAGAAAAAACCGCAAAAGGGGCTCTATCTGACGGCCTTTTCTTTGGACGACGGCAAGGTCCTCTGGCAGCACAAAGGCACACGAGGCTGTGCGGCCGCATGCACGCAGCCGACGGACCTCTTTGTTGCGCGCGGGATCGTCTGGTGTGGCGGTTCTCTGGAGGGGCGTGATCTTCGCTCCGGCGAGGTTAGGAAGACGCTGTCGTTGGGCAAGCTGATCTCTCCCGGTCACCATTACCGCTGCCATCGCAGCAAGGCGACCGAGCGTTTCCTGATCTGGCCCAAACGCGGGGCCGAGTTCGTCGACCTTCAGGGTGACAATCACATGCGTCACGACTGGCTCCGTGCCCCATGCTTCACGGGGGCCACCCCGGCCAACGGCCTGTTCTACGCGCCGCCCAGCCAATGCTTCTGCTACCCGGGTGTGAAGGTCTTCGGCTTCCTCGCGATGTCGGCGGAAGCGGCCGACGAACTGAAGGTAGCCACGGAGGCCCACCTCCAGCGCGGTCCCGCTTTCGGTTCCTCTTCCAATCTGAAATCCGAAATCTCAAATCTGAAATCGGAAGACTGGCCCATGTATCGGCACAACACCCAGCGAAGCGGTTCGACGAAGACGGCCGTGCCAGCCGAACTGGGCAAACAATGGGAGGTCGAGTTGGCCTGCCAACCGTCGCAACCGGTGATCGTCGGCAATCGGCTTTGGGTGGCGGAGAAAGACGCCCACCGCATTCGCTGCCTCAACGCGAGCGACGGACAGGACGTTTGGAGCTTCACCTCCGGCGGGCGGATCGACTCCGCGCCGACCGTACATGACGGCCTGGTGTTGTTCGGTTGCCGGGACGGCTCGGTGTATTGCCTGCGTGCGACTGACGGGGCATTGATGTGGCGCTTCCTCGCCGCACCGAACCGGCGGCGGGTGGTGTCCTTTGGGCAACTGGAGTCGGTTTGGCCCGTTCAAGGCAGTGTGCTCGTGCAGGACGGCGTGGTGTACTTCGCGGCGGGGCGGTCGTCCTTTCTCGACGGCGGGATCATCGTCTACGCCTTGGACGCGAACTCCGGAAAGGTGCTCCATCATCACCATCTGGAAGGGCCCTGGCCGGACATCAGGAAGGACACCGGCAGGCCGTTTGCCATGGAAGGTGCGCTGCCGGATCTGATCGTCAGCGACGGCAAAGACCTGTACATGCGGCGGATCAAGTTCGACGCCGAATTGAACCGCCTTCAGACGACGCGGGAAAGCGACCTCGGCGAGTTGGACATGGGCGTCAACCATCTGGTCGCCACGGGTGGGTTCCTCGACGACACCGGTTTCGACCGGCTCTACTGGATGTACAGCAGGCGGTGGCCCGGTTTCTACTTCTCCCAGCAGTCGCCAAAGGCCGGGCAACTCGTCGTCTTCGACGATAGCACGACCTACGCGGTGAAATACTTCTATCGTCGGATACAGTGGAGTCCGGCCTTCTTCCCGGCCGAACACGGTTATCTGCTGTTCGCCGACCATAATGATAATGAGCCCATGCTCGAGGACAAGGCGAAGACGGTTAAGGCCATCCAGTGGCTGCCGAAGGAAACGCTCACCGATAAGTACCGCAGAGGCGGGCGTGGCGTCGAGAAGGGCACCGGCTACGTGCGCACCCGGCCGGCGAAGTGGCAGAAGATGATCCCGCTTCGCATCCGGGCAATGGTGTTGGCGCGCGACCGCTTGTTCGCGGCCGGGACGCCCGACTTGCTGGACCCCAAGGACCCGTTGGCCGCCTTCGAGGGGCGGCAGGGCGCCCTGCTGCAGGTCTTCTCGGCCAAGGACGGCTCGCTGCTGAAGTCGTACCGGCTGTCGTCGTTGCCGGTATTCGATGGCTTGTCCGCGGCCGGCGGGCGACTCTACCTGGCTACCCGTGACGGGAAGGTGATCTGTTTCTCCCGATGCGGCTCGCAAGTAGGTAAACTGCCCACGGCTTCTCCCGGCAGTTGAGGATTGCCCTTGCCGTTGGTCGAATCGTTCGTATTCCGGCTTGGAACTCCGCGATCTGCCGGAGACGGAAATCTGTTGCGGTTCGGCCGGCGTTTACAACCTCAACACCGAGCACCCCTTCTGGTAATGCACCCAATGGACCTTCTCGACCTAAGCTATCGCGGCCAGCAGCCGAAGTGGTTGAGGTAGTGGCGGTTGGTGTGGATCACAAGCCGGACTTATCGCCATTGGGCTATTGGGCCATTGGGGGTGCAGGAACGGACTTCTTTTGGGCGGCAGTGGTAGTGGTAGGGTGGGGCGAGCGAAGCGAGCCCCACCAGAAAACAG
>JAUWJC010000566.1 GCA_030607895.1 Pirellulales bacterium | reverse complement strand
TGGGGTCAGGCCGGGATTAGGGATTAGCGGAAATGGCGTGGAATCGCTTAGTCCCTAATCCCGGCCTGACCCCTTATTCTACCTTATTCTACGGGTCCACCGAGGCAGGTTTGAAGGTGGACAAGTCGGGCAGCCGCGACTTCACGCCCTCCCGTGGGATGTCGAGATTCGCCGTCCAGCAGATGCCGTTCAGCACGAGTGTCCGCAGGTCGTCTATCCGCCAGCTTCGGAAGTAGTGGGGCAGGACGATACCCATCCCCCTTCCGCCGTCCTTCCTCTCGACGGCCCAGGCGACAATTTCCTTTTGGGGTTTGTCTGCCGGCAGCATCGAAGTGGCCAAGGGAACGACGTTCTCTGCCGGGCCCTTTTTGCCAAAGTAGATGTTCCAGTAGGGCTCGTCGTCAAAGGTGAACTTACGCCAGCCTCGCAGAACTGGATGCTCGCCTTTCTCCGGGACGATTGTCGCGGTGCAGACTCGGGCGATCGAGCGATGATGCGGACAGCCGGAAGCGTAGTAGCCACCCAGCCAGTCCAACAGCGGATGGCTTCCGTCCCGCGCCACGTGCCGACCCTGAAGCCCTGTTGCGAAGTGAATGCAGACGATGCCGCATCCACGGTCCATCAGCTTTGCCAGGTCGGCCTTGATTTTGGCCGGCTGGTCCATTTTCTCGGGCGGGAAAACGTCGCCGGTGAATACGATTGTTGCGGCGTCCTTAAGCGCCGATGCATCCGGCCACTTGTCGCGGACCTCCACCTGGACCGCTCGGACGTTTTCCGCGTGTTCCAGGCAGTGCTTCAGCAGCCGTGCTCCCGCGGCCGCTTCGTGGGTACCCGGCGGATGGCTGCACGGGCCCGCGATCAACACGACCTTGGTTTTCGACCTTTCTTCGGCAACAGCCTGGCACAAAAGTCCCGGCCGCCCAATCGCTGCTAGAAGTAGGCAGTAAGCGCCGGCCATGCATGCCCATCGTCGTGTTTTCATGTCATTCCTCCTGGTCACGGGTTACGGGGTCAGTTACGCAGTCACGGGGTGTCGTGGTAATTTATCCAACCCAAATGGGGCTCGACCAGGCCATTTGGCCGTTCTGTTGGGTCACGCGGACATAATACCAGTCGGGGCCGGCGGTTGCAAGTCGGCGGTCGCGAAATCGGCCTTCCGCCGAGTACTCGCCCGGTCCGACCAGGCGGTGGATGATGTGGCTTTCGCTGGTGAACACGCCGGTGAAGGTGACCACGTTATCGTCGACCAGGTCGGCCAGCTTCGTGCGGACGGTCTGTTCGCACGGCTTGCGAAGTTGCACCGAAAGTTGTGCGTCGGGGCCGGCTTCCAATTGGCAGACGATCGCCTTGGTGGGGTCCTCGCCGAAACATTTTACGCGCGAGGTGTAGGATTCGAGCCGGATCTGGGTGGGTGAGACGAGCCGTAGCTTGTCGCGCAGATCTTCCTCGAACGGTGCCGACTGAAAACAGGGCACGACCCCATGGAACCGGCCGCCCTCGATCCGCACGACCATGTCCCAAAGACAGGTGCGGCCCAAGTCGAGTGCGGCCCAGGGTCCCCAGCCATACTGGATGCGGCACTTCGCCCGGCCCGGCAGCTTGGGCGGGCCGGGAGTATCATCGGCGGGAAACCGGCGCTCGATTACCCGGCCGTTGCGGACCAGCTCGATCGACGCGATAGTATCCTCACCGCAAACGCTAACGTCGATCTGGCGGTCGCCGGTGGCGGCGAGTTGCGAGCCCATCGGCCGGCCGTTGAGCGATACGTCCAACACAATCCGGTCGCCGGTTGCCGCGTAGGTGCGTCTTGCGCGGATTGCCTCGAACAACGAGGCGGCCGAAAGGTCGTTGGCCCAGACTCCGGCCACGCCTTCGCCGTAAGCGCCCGGGTAACCCCGGTGCCTGTCGGTGGAGGCGACGAATCCGAAGCGGAGCCCCTTTTCGAGTTGCCGCTGGATGGTGTTCTCCGTCGACCGCCCGCCGTTGCTGTGGCGGATGTACGGGAAGGGTGCCGAAGCGTTTTCGCTTGCCCCATGCTCGGAGAATATCTCGACGACCGGCGAGGTGGCCGGCCGGAAGTGGTCGAAGTTAGCCCCCCGCCAGCCCCGCTTGTAGGCCACGTGGTGCGTAATGGCCAGCGCCCCTTTGGCCTCGGCGAAGTCCAAGAGCTTGTCCACGTGGTCGGGCAGAAACAACTCCGGCTGGTCGTCCGGAAAGATCATGCAGTAGTCGCCGAAATGGCTGGAATGCCATTCGTAACCCAACAGGGCCACGAAGTCGTCGGTGTTGGCCTCGCGGATCATCTGCCGCGTCTTGGGCCAGTGGTCGGCTTGGGCCTTGAAGCCGTTGACCCAATGCATATGCCGATCGCCGGGCATTTTGGGCATGTCGTGCCAGGAGGCATGGCCGGTGAACGCGAAGAAGTCGAGGTGCTCTCTGGCGTTGTCGATCGAGCGGGCCAACGAGCCCTTGGCATATCCGACCGCGTTGTGATTGTGCAGGTCGCCCCAAAATAGATGATACTTGGCGTCGTCGCCGTCCGCCCGCGACTCCGCCCGCGATTCCGCCCGAGTACCTGCCAACAGCGAGACTGCCAGGGAACCGCCTACAAACTGCCGTCGAGTGAGTCCGTGATTTGGCATTGTCTTTGCTCCCGAGTTTGAGCGCCGCAATGGCGCCACGGAAGGGGACAGGTCTGGGTAGTTGAAAATGCGGGGTTGTGGGGAATTTGTTTTCATCCGGGTTTTATTCCGCAGTTTCAGGCCCAACGGGCCGCGCTATCATAGCCC
>JAUWJC010000319.1 GCA_030607895.1 Pirellulales bacterium | reverse complement strand
CGGTGGGTGGCACTGGCGTGTCGCCAGTGCTGGCCGGAACACGGGCAAGATGCCCGTGCCACCCCGGCGACCGCTAAACGCGTTGTACTCATGTATTCCCGATCATTATTCAAACGGTAAAAATCCCCGCCTCGACCAGCGGCGAGAAATCCCAGTTGGTACAAAGCTGCTCGGCCACCAGCGGGATGAACACGGCGCCGACCTGCCGGGCCGCGCGGTGCCAACTCTCGCGGTGACGTTGCAGGTTGCTTTGATATCTGGCCGATGCGGTCGCGTCGAGGAAGATTTCCTCCATCCGGCCGTCTTCGCTGTCGACCAGCCGGACGTTGCCGCGATGCGGTGGGTTCACGTCGTCGGCCGCCAGAACCTGGAGCACGTAGACCGCCGCAGCGCGGTCGCTCAAACCCATCAGCAATTCCAGCGGATCGCCCAGCCAGAGCAGATCGCTGATGATCGCCCGAATTCCCTGCGGCCGCCACATCGGCGGAAGGGTGCGAAACGAGTCGGGCGGACTTTCCTGGGAGTCGAACGTCAGGCCCTGCCAAAGCGTCGGCGAGTGCGAGCCGCCGGCGATCGGCCGGCAACCGCGGCCGGCCAGATACGCGCGGTGCGCGTGGCCCGCGTTTCCGGCTGCCGTACACAAAGCCGCGGCCAGACCCACGGCGGCCCGATTCTTGTCGCTGCCGCGCAAGGCCATCGACCGCGAGCCGTCGAGCACCACGTCCAGATGCGGGCAAACCTCTTGCCGATAGAGCTTGACGATCATCTTGTCGCTACGGGCATAGGCGGCCCAGTCCAGCCGCCGCAGGTCGTCGCCGGGCTGATACTCGCGATGGTCCATGAACTCCATGCTCTCGCCGACCAGCCGCCCCAATTGCGATCCGGCGGTCCCCTGGGGTGCTCGGCGCGGCGCGGCCAGACGATACCGTGCGCCGGCCTGTTCCCCTTCCGAGAGGTATTGAGCGATTGGATTTGCCATCTGGTATGTAATCTCGCTCCCACGCGGAGCGTGGGAACCAGGTAAATTCAATTTGTTGGTGTCAAGTTCGTTGTCTCCAGTGGCTTGAAGCGCCGCCATTGGCCGAGCGCCCAGGGCATGGCGACCAGCGCTGCTATTACAAACCAAACCAAGAGAAACGGTCCGGCGGCGTCTATGGCGGCTTGGTTCTCCATCGTCAGCACCATTGGGCTGCCGATCATGTACCAGGGAAGCGAAGTCCTCCCGAGGTCTTCGAGGAAGAAGGCGACCAAGTACGGCGCCAGACACGCGAGAACCGCTAAAAACGCGGCAAGCACCGAAAGATTGGGTATGTTTATATTCTTCAGCAACACCTTGCAAAAGAAGGCCGTCGTAAGGCAGTAGCACAAAAAGTAGCCGAAGACAAGGGTCGCGTTGCTGCAACATTCATGGAGTTCTGAAAGGTTTGCACTCAAATACCGGCCCCAGTTAATGGCCGCCAATATGGTGGAAGTAAACAGGATCGCACACCAGATTATTCCCCCGGCCGAGCCGGAATAGAACAAGAACGCGAACGGACGCAACAACAGATTCCGCGGGATGGTCCGTTTCACCCGCGTGGTCCAGGAGTCACGCTCGCCGAGCGAGTCCACCATCATGGCCGTGAAACCGAAGGTGCTGAATATGACCCAGCCGATTATCGGATCGGCCGACGTTTGCATGTAGCTCCAGATGGCCGCCACGACTCCGACGACCAACCAAGTGCCCGTTATATAAAGGCGCGGAACCAACATCCGATTGGACGGTTTGGGACTTAGCAGCGCCACCGCCAGGACGTAGAGCAAGCCGATCGCCAGAGCCTCGAAGAGTAGGATCGTGCCAATGGTGGTCCACGTAGTATAGACGCCAAATAGCCCCCAACCTATTATGATCGCGGTACTGACCGATTGGATGAACATAACGGCAGTCATGAATAGAAAAATCAACATTCCCACGGCTACCAGCCCGCGCAGAAGCCAGCTTCCCGAGACGGAGCCGGCGAAAATCCCCATCGCGTTGACGCCGGCGCAGACCATAAACCCGATCGCAAGCACGGCAAAGATCGTCGGCAGATCGATTCCCCGCAACAGGTACGTGAGGATCATGAACGGCATGCAGGCGCTGTAGATCAACAACGTCAAAGCCATTGCGGTCAAATATTTCCCCCGGACGATGGCCCCCGGCGTGATGGTGGTGACGAAGAACAGATCGATGTTCGTATCGTTGCGTTCCAGCGAGAGTCGGATGCCGGCGTAGAGCGGGACGAATCCGATGCAGGTGAAAAAGAGAATGCTCTCCAGGGCGATGAAGATATTCTTTCCGCCGTCGATGCTGGTGGCGGCGTCGGGAGAGAGCATCAGATATCCGCCGACGATGCCCAGGTTCAACAGCAGGAAGAGCAGGAAAATAGCGCTCACCCAGCGGCTCTGCACGGCCTGGCGAAACTCCTTGACGGCGACCGGATTAATTCTATCGCCCACGGTCGAGGCAAACGCGAACAGTCGTTTCACTGAACTTCTCCCTTGGTGACAGTCATGAAAACGTCTTCAAGGTCCATCTGTCGCTGGCGGAAGTCCAGGATGCGGAAGCCCTTGCCGACCAGATGAGTCAAAATATCGCTGTGCGAATCTTCGCCGCCGTCGACTCGAATTTCCACTTCCTCGCCGATGATTCGTGCCTCCTGTACCAGCGGCACTTGGAGCAGTTCCTTGTGCAGCGAGTCAGCTCCGTTCGACGCGCGGATGACGATTACCCGATGAGGCGACTCGGCGGCGACGATCTGCTCCATCGAGCCTGCCCGCAGTATCTTTCCCTGTTCAATAATCACCGCGCCGTTGCAGACTTCGGCCAACTCGGTGAGGATATGGGAACTGATGAGTATGGCCTTGCCGCGGTCGGCCAGCACCCGGAGCAGTTCTCGCAGTTCGATCCGCGCGCGTGGATCAAGTCCGGCCGCCGGCTCGTCGAGGATAAGGACGGGTGGATCGTGGACCAGCGCCCGGGCCAGGCTGACTCGCTGCTTCATCCCCTTCGACAGCGCATAAAGGAATTTTTCGCGGATGCCTTTCAGGTTGGTGAACTGCTCGACGGAATCGACCACCGAACGCCGTTTGACGCCCCGCAGACCGTACGCACGGGCAAAAAAATCGAGATACTCGTGGACCGTAATGTCGCGATGGGCGGGTAAGGCGTCGGGCATGAACCCCACGTGGCGCCGAGCCTTCTCCGGATCGTCGATCAACGAAATTCCGTCTACGTACGCGTTGCCCTCGGTCGGGTCGTCGAGCGTGGCCAGAATCCGCATCGCCGTCGTCTTCCCTGCCCCGTTCGGACCGACAAATCCGAACACGTTGCCGGAGGAAAACTCGAACGAGATATCGTCCACCGCGCGGGTCTTGCCGAAATACCGCTTCAGATTGACAATTCTAACGTCCATCTTGTTGTCCCTTCGAGATGCCGTAGACGATTGCCGCCGTGTCCTCGGTCTCCGCGCCGTCCAAGGGCGACTCGACAAACGGCGACTTGTCGAGAAAGGCAATATAAGTGCCGGGCGTGAGCACGGTGGAAAGATCCTTGTTGTCGGTCAGGGAGCGGAAACGTTGCAGCCAGTCGGAACCGAGCGCGATCTGGCCCGGCACGAAATCCATGCTCTTGGCAGCGAGTTTTTTCTCGTCGGCTTTGAGAGTTCTCTCCGCGCCGGCGGGGATTTTATGGACCTCGAAGATGCGTCCCGACGAATCGGCCAGACACAGCCGGCGGATGTCGGCGCCCAGGGCGTTGACGACCTTCAGCGTCCCGTCCTCGTTCTTTTCGACAGAAAGCCGCTCGCGGCGGTCTTCGTTCTTGCGGATTTGGAAGTAGGTCGGCACGCGCGCCGTCACCCAGCCCGAAGTCAGATGTTGCTCTTTGGTCCAATTGACGAACCGCATGGTATCCGAACCCTGCGACGAGAATCGACGCCAGGGACTTATCTGGGTGTCCAGCAGCGTCACTTCGGTGTCGGTGTTAAATCGCGGTCCGGACGAGGGCGTCAACGGGCAGTAGAACGAAAGAAATCCGATCGTCGTCGCGCGATGGCAACGCTCGTCGAGCACGGTCAGTGTGGCGGTCTTGCCGCGGCCGGTCCAGCCCTCCGAGGCCAGCGAGTATCCAAACACTGTCAGGCAAGTCAAAAGAGAGATGGCGGGCACGTTCCACCACAGCCAAATGCGCCGCTTGTATTTTGACAACAGCCACAAATTGGCCGGACCGATGCCCACCCCAAACAGCAGCACCAACACGAACAGTCCGCGGACCGGGACCGTCGTCTCGGCGACCAGTAGATCGTAGCGGTTGCCTGGGGCTTCGTCCGGACGATAGATATGAATCGGCGTGCTCGTCAGCAGTTTATAGGTTTCCTCCCAGCCTTGCTTGCCGTCGCCGAGACTGGCGATAACGCGGCCTAATCCGACCCGATATCTACCCTTTGAATCGGTTTGTCCGCCCGGGAAAAACTCCTTCGGCGTGATTTTCGAGTTTATCAACAGCGTGCCGCCGCACTCCACCCAGCGCTGGATGGCCAACCGCGCTTGGGGCGGCATGCTCTCCACCTCCTTGCCGCTAAGCACGATGGCGTCGAAGCAGGAATATCCCAGCCAATTATGACTCCACTGGCTAACCGGCAATTCGCTCCGCAGGAACGCGAACCGTTCCGCTTCCGGCGAGGGCGAGGGCAAGGAGGTTCCCATCGGACCTGCTACCGGCGCGGTGGCGGATTCCTTGCGCATGCCATTGCAGAATTCTCGCGGAACTCCCCGGCCGAGAAGCACCGCAACGCGGTCTGGTTCGTTGTAGTTGTAGCTGTGGGAGTATGTGCTGCCCACGGGAATGATTTTGGCGTCCTTCACTCCGTTCACGCTGACTTCCAACGCCTCTTTGGCCACATACTGGGGCGGCTGATAGAGCGAAACCGAAACCGCCTGCTTTCCCGCGACGTGGACCGTTCGGGAAACCACCGTGCCGAATTCCCTCAATCCGTCGCGGCTGGGGGGATAAGAAAGATGTACGATGCGATCCTTCGCCGAGTTGTTTTTCAGTTGCACGCGCAGCTCGACGTAACCGTGGCAAGTGCCGTGGAATTCGCCCGAGGTATTGTCCCTGCTAGGGGTAGGCTGCACGGCGGCCTCAATGTCGCCGACCCTCACTCCGGCCAACGCGGCGGATTGGAGGAGGAACGCAATGCCAAGGGCCAGGAAACAATGATGAATGCGGGAGAATATTCGTTCCCGTGCGGAGCATGGGAACCAGGAATAAGAAAAACGCCTCATCATTACTTCTCCTCCCGCGCCTTTTCTATTTTCACGTCGGCCGGCAAGTTCATACCCGCCTCGTCGACTGAGTCCAAAAGACCTT
>JAUWJC010000145.1 GCA_030607895.1 Pirellulales bacterium | reverse complement strand
TCTGTCCAACACGGCCGCATGCCGCCCTTGAATGGACGCAGGACAAGCCAATAGAGGTCACCCGCAACGGGGCGGGTTGGAAGGTGGACGTCGAGGTTCCTCCGGGAGGTCTGCGCGTCGTGGAACTGAAGATGTGATTGTGGGCTTCCTAGGAGGCTGTCCGAGTATTAAATTTTTCCCCACAAGGCGACCGTATACGTCAGAGAATAGGGAATGGGTGTGCAAATCGGGTCTTAATTGGCCTTCTTCGCCCCACAAAGTCGAATTCTCGGACAGGCTCCTAGGCGAGCGGCGCGAATTAGATTACCGCCGAGCGTAGTTTCCGCAGCTTGATGGCGATGTCGTATTTGGAAAGGGTTGGTGAGCGTTCGAGTCGGGCTTCCCAACCCCAATCCGACGGTATAATTGTTCACGGGTTCTGAGCTATCCGAGCCGCAGTGTTCTCACTGCGGGTTGCGAAGGGTATTCTGGGGTCAGGGAAAACGCCGTGATGAACCGGCATGGAGTAGCGAATGAAAGAGTCGTACCGGAAAGGGCGAGCGACACATCAGCTTTCAGCAATCAGCTTTCAGCAATCAGCTATCAGCAATCAGCTATCAGCTTCTGGGAGCACCGTGTTGTGCGGGTTTTCAAGCTGATGGCTGAAGGCTGAAAGCTGACAGCTCACTGCAACCAAGGTTGCAAATTTATTGGAACGGGCCATAGGGGTACACGCAGGCCGGTTTATCCGGGCGCTTTCTCTGACCCCAAACGGCCCTCACCGTCACGTTCAGAGCGAGAAATCCTCAGGTGAAAGGTCGAGTGCCCGGCGGGCTCGAACGGCTTTGATCGCTTCGAGGACGGGGACCTCGCTGCGGAAGGCGAGTTCGGCGGGGCAGTGGAGATCGGCCTTGCCTCGGATCGCATCGAAGAAGTTCTCCAGGTGCGGCTGAAGCGGTGGCTTGGTCAAGAGCGGGGGCAGTGCGTAGGTCTCGACCTTGCCCGTCTCGTGAACGACCTGGTCGCCGCTGGTGGGCGGCTTGACCGGTTCCTTCTTCGTCTTCAGGAGGTAGTCCTTGCGGACCCACTCGTCCCACTCGACGGCGTTCGGGTCTTGGAACACGGCCGTCCATTTGGGATTTTCCGAGACCCGAATGGTCCCCTCGGTGCCGCAGAACTGCTCGAAGTGACCGATGCCGTCGGCCCGAGTGTCGGTCAGCACCTGAGCACACACGCGGATTGTGCCCGAGGCGGTTTTGTAGCGGTAGATCGCCGTCAGATTGTCGAACGTCTCGCGAGACTCGTAGTAGTCGAGGCCGCCGGCGGCCAGGATCGAGTTGGGCAGCGCGCCAAGGAACCAGTTGACCACGTCGAGTTGATGCATCATCAGCCCCGCGGCCAGGCCTGGGCCGAACTTCCAGAACCAGCGCCAGTTACGGAACTTTTGCATGTCGCCGTAGCCGTATTTTTTCAGCAGCCCGTCCGCCATGGCGTATTTGCGGGGCCAGCCGGACATCTCATTCACCCCCATCACCCAGCGCGTCTGCACCTGGGTGATCTGCTCCGGCAGTTCGGCCTCAGCCAGCAGTTTATCGGCAACGTAGCGGTAGCACGGATTGCTTCGCCGCTGATAGCCGATTTGCAGCAGCTTAGCCGTCTGTTTTGCAGTCCGGACCATGGAGCGGGCGGCCTCGGGGGAGGGGGCCGTCATCGATTCGCAATAGACGTGCAGCCCGGCCGCGAGGCAAGCGTTGGTCTGTTCGGCGTGGACGAAGTCGGGCGTGGCGATCAGGACCGCGTCCAGCCCCTTCTCCCCCCTTTCAATCTCTTTGTCGAGCATCTCGCGGTAGTCGGCGTAGGCTTTGACTGTATGGTTGTATTTCTTCAGGCGATTGACGCCGTATCGCTGCCGGTAAGGCCAGATGTCGCAGATGGCGCGAAAGCGGACGCCCGGGATCAGCATGGCGGTGTCGATCAGATTGCGTCCTTGCGAGCCGACCCCGATCACGGCCAGGTTGATCTCGTTGGAAGGCGCGGTTGCACCGGCTTTCGCCCGCGCGGCAGTTCCTAACAGGAGCCCCGCCCCAGTGGCGGCCGTGGCACCGAGGAACTCGCGTCGTCTGATTGTCGTCATGGAATGCAAATCCTGCTGAAACAAGGGACTAGGGATTGGGGATTAGGGATTAGAGCCGATGTGGAAAGCGTGATTCCAATCGCTAATCCCCAATCCCTAATCCCTCTTCGGACACATAGGCCGAAACGTGCGGATGCCGTCGACGGTACTCGGTGATCTCCGTGTCGGACATCACCATAAAGGCGGTTGACAGGGCGTCGGCTTCAGCAGCGGTCGGGGCCTTGGCCCAACAACGAACGCGGTGGCAGACGCGGTGGCCGGAGCGCGGGTCGACGATATGACGGCCCCGCACCGAGGTGCCCGAGGCACTGATCGCCGCATCGACCAGCGGTATCTGCCGCCGGGCGTGTTCCGGCCCGATCGAGACGGACCACGCGGACCCGTCCGGCGACGTTCCCTTAGCCAACACCCCCTTAGCCAACACTGTGCTTGTGCTTGTCCAAAGCTGCGCTGCTTGGATGTCCCATTCGTCCAGAATGGCAGCCATCCGGTCCAGTGCGAACCCTTTGCCGATCCCGCCCAAATCCAGTCGCCCCCCGCCAGCCAACACCCGGACGGTGCCGCCGGCCTTGCCAAGCTCGATTCCGGCATCGGCGGACGGTTGGGACGCATATCCGATGTCGAACGCCCGATCGGTCTGTTGCTCGATGGTCAGTGCCGCCTGAAGACACGCCAGCGTCTCCGGCGCCACGGTTGTCTTCTGCCCGGGCGGAAGCCGGTTGATCCGCGCGATGTCACTCGACGGGCGAAAGCGGCTTAGCCGGTCTTCAAGCAAATCGAGTTCTTCCAGCGCGGCGCGGGCGGCCTGCCGCGCGTAGTCCGGCTCCGCGTGGGCAGCCGTTATCGTGAACACGGTTGCCATCGCCTCGCGAGCGAGCGTTTGAGTGGAAGACTGGTTGCAAGTCATTCAACACGTTAGTCGTCGAATAGTGTCGCCTCGACATCCTTCAGCGGAACCGTGGGACGTTTCCGACGTTCCTCAATCATTTGCCAGAAGTCGGACGACATCTCCAGACGCCAATTCTCCTCATCCTTGTTCTCCAGGCCGACCACTAGGGCCAGAGGCTTTCCGTCCTGGGTCACCAGGATGCGTTCCTGCTGGGCTGCCTGCACGAAGGCCTGCGCCTCCTTCGAGAACTCCTCAAGCGTCGTGTGTTTCATGAATAATGTCCTCCGTCGTTTGGCCGTGCTTCTTCTGACGCACCGCCAGCACGTATACCATTTGGTTCGATTCGTCCGCGTCGTAAAATACGCGGTAGTCACCTACACGCAATTCCCAGATCGGGTGGCATGTTCGAAGCCAGGCACCACCGCATCCAACCGTTTGCGATTTCTAGTGGAAATCGTTGGCTGATGCGTTAGTTGCTTGCGGATCGCATCTACCACGCGTCGCCGATTAAATGCCCGAATGGCCTTCAGTTCGCCTGCGGCAAGGTCCGTGATCTCGATTTCATAAGCCATGGCAACCAGTTTGGGATATCATTATGCCCGCCAAGGACGCTTTCGCTGGGCCTTGGCGACGGCCTCTTTGGCGACTTTCACGTTATGGGCGATTTCGAAGTCGAACATCCCGGCCAGGGTGAAGTCGGCTCCACCGTTGAAGACGAACGGAAAGGCCTTTTCCGGCGGGATGGCGCCGGCGGCCATCACCTTGAAGGCGATCCACGGTTTCTGGACGCCCTGCATGAACTCGATCAACTCGTTGGGCTTGTTGCACCACATCGAATCGTAGTTCAGCTTGGCGCTGGGGTAGTCGTGGTGGTGAAGGGTCTTGATGTAGAAGTCGGCCGGGACCTTCTGTTTCTCGCACTCGACGACCACTTCGAGCAGGTGCCCGGCCACGCCGCAGGGAACGCCGTGGGCCTTGACGGCCTCGACCGCCTTGCCGATCAGGTCCACCCGGCCGGCCTTCACAAGCTGGTCGCCCCGCACGCCCCAGATGTAGACGGCGTCGCATCCCCAGTCCATCAACTTTTCCACTTCCGTGTTAAACTTGGCCAGGCCGTCCTCGATGGGAGCGTAGGGGCAGATGATCCACTGGATCTTGCCGTTGTGTTTCTCGCGATACTTGCGGAGCACTTTCATGGAGGTCTTGTTGATCGAGCCGGACATCGTGTTGATTCCCTGCGACTCGGCCAACTTGAGCGTCTCGATCACCTTCTGTTCGGTGTTGTAGTGCTTGGCCAGTTGATAGACGTACTTCAAGTCGCGGCTGTGCGTAAAGTGTTCGAGCAGGTTCCCGCCGAGAATCAAACGGCTGACCTTCATGTCGCCGATCTTCCCGGTCGGAAGCGAGTCCTCCGGCCGCGGCGTATCGGCCCGGACTTGACTTTCGGGGTCGGTGCCCATCGCCAGCGCGGCACCGGCCGACGCCAAGGTAGTCCGCGTGATGAACGAGCGCCGAGTGAATTGATTCGTCTCTTCAGTCATGGCAGGGATTCTCCAGAACAATGTAGTCGAATGTAGTGAAGTTTACCCGGCAAATGGCTTGTTGGCAACAAGATGCCGGACAAACCGGACAACTGGCTGGTCGCCTCATGATTACAGACATGCGTAGGGTGGGTGCTTGCACCCACGTGAATTTGCGGTTGCCTGTGCGCGTTGCGCGTGGGTGCAAGCACCCACCCTACCGTATTTCCTGTAATGTTGCTACAATCTCGGTTTCTCGCGTCCTTTCCTTGGTCCTGTTCAGTAACGGCCCAGGCTTGTCAATTCATTATCCGAAAGGGCTCGCGGCCACACGCCAAGGGATGTCATTCTTCCACGGAACGGTGCTTTTCCGGCAGCGTCGTTCATCCATCGCACGGGTCCTTTCGAGCCGGACAGGGGTGGGAGTACTCCCGTTCCCGCGGGAGTGAGCTTTCCATCGGCGGCCACGTGGACGAACCTCACGTGGAGTTGGCCGTCGCGGGTTTCCCAACGCCAGGCGCAAAGGCCGGCGTGTTTTCCGAGCAGAGGTTCACTTCGCACGACCTTTTCACCCATACGCGCGTAGGCCCGCAAGTGCTCCTCCTGCTTGACCAGTCCGAGTTGAAGCGGAGGCGAGTCGAGTAGCGCATTGCTGCCCGGTCCATCAGGCAGCGGCAATCCGTAAAAGGCGACCGTGCCGGCGGGGCCGAGAAAAGGCTTCTCGACGATCAGCACTCCGTCGCGTTTACCGCGGAGGTTGGCCTCGAGTAGGTACGGATTGCGTTTATTCATGCCGCTCCAAAGCGCCTGCGGGATGGATATATCAACACCCACGCGTGGCACACTTCCGTGGAACGGCCCGTTTTCATCCATCGCAAACTGCGTGCAGTGAAAGCGATAGAGCGGTCGGGCAGCCTCCCACAGCGGCGAGCCGCGATATGGTTCGGTGCCGCTGGTCAAGTCCCATCGGCCGACCACCGCGCGTATCTTGGTCTTCCGCAGCGGGTCGCCGTGTCGTACGACGTTGGCGCCGACCCTGGCCGTGTATACCGCGAGCGGTTTAGCAGAAAGCCCTTCGAGTTTCCGGTCGGCCACCTCCAGCCGATACCGGTAAGGGTCCAATAGCGTGAGCGTGGCCCGAAACGGCTTGCCCAGCGGGACGTCGATCCCAAGCGGTCGCCAATCCACGCGGCAGGGATCGTTGTCGAAATCGAACACATCGAACTCGACACTGTTCCCATTGCCGCGCACGCCCAGTGCGACCAACTCCATGCTCCCCTCGCCCACGATCGACAAGAGTTGGAAGCGTCCGCTGAGTTTGTTGACCGTGCACTCGATGCTCGTTTGTATCGGGTAGCCCAGCGGCAGCCGATTGACCGCGGCGGCCGTTGCCTCGGGACGTTCGATGTGTAGCCGTCCGTTCTCGACACGGCAGCCGTCCGCACCAAGCCTGATCTGTGCCGTATCGAGGAATCGCCGCGAGACGCGGGTCACGCCGATCGACTCCGCGTCGTGCAGCGGTCCGTAGCGGGTGAAGTACAAGATGTCGCCACTGGGCAGCTCAAGACCTTTCGGATAACCGTAGTGCCAGAAGCTGTTCCAGCCGACCGACACCGTCCGCTCCCAGGTGAACCCGCCGTCGCGAGAGACGCTCACCGCCATCGGGCTGCGTTTGATACATCCTTCGGAGTTATTAGCGTCGTGGTGGACCATCAAGAGGGTCCCGTCCCGAAGCGGTAGCAGGTGGTGCTTGGAATTCGTGCAGCCGAAGGTGCTCCGGTGCAGCCGCGACCAGGTCCGCCCATTGTCGCTCGATTCCGATTGAAACATCCACCCGCACGAGCCGCGCATAATCAGCAACATACTCCCGTCGGGGCGCACAATCACGTCGGACTCCGAGATGACGGCTGCCGGCGAACCGGCATCGCAAAGTGGATAATCGTGTGGTATTTCGAGCAGTTCCCAGTGTTCGCGTCGCGAGCCCATCGTTACCGGATCACCGGTCGGCCGGCACCGCAGCACCACGGGAGGGAGGAAGGGGCGATAGCGCTGCATCGGCATGAGCAAGGTACCGTCGGAGAGTTTCTTGATCCCGTTAAAGGCATGGCTCAAGCCCACGCCTTTTTCGGGGTCAGGGCCGAAGACGAGCTGCCGCTTGCTCCAGGTGCGGCCCCGGTCCTCTGTGAAGTACGTCCACGTGGTCTGCTGCCGATCCCCCTTCACCCGTCGCTCGACGAAAGCCCGCGCGAACCCGGGCGGTGCACCCTCCGGCCGGAACAGACAGCCCAGCATATCGAAGCAGTCCGGGGCGGGGTCCAGCGGGCCGAGAAACTCCCAAGTTCGCCCGCCGTCGGCCGACCGGCGGACTTCCATGGTCGAGGCGGCCTTGTAACGCTTGGCAAGGTCTTTGCGCTTCGGGTACTTGCAATGATACCGCTTGCTCAGCAGCAGCAGCGTGCCGTCGGGCAGCAGCAACGGGTCGTTGTCGCCCATCCCATCGCCGCTGGGCGGCTTGTCGTCGTAGACGCGCCCCACCTCGATAGTCTCGGGCAACGGGCTGCCCAACGGATTGGTCTTGCCGTCGATGAGCGTCCACTGCTTGGCCTCCGGCGAAGCGGCTGCTGCGACATCCGCTTGAAAGGCCAGCGCGGTCGCCAGAACGATTGCCAGTGATAGGCGCAACATAGCTTTTCTCCTGTTGTCGGAAGTGGGTAACATTTCCGTTTAGCCGGCGTGCTTGCACGCCGTTTGGGCCACGCGATAAATGGTTTACTAACTTACGCGGCGTGCAAGCACGCCGGCTAAACGGGAAAACTACGGCACGGCGAAATCCTTCGCCGTCGATTCCTTTGGCAAATCGACGGTCGTTTCGTATTCCGTGAACAGCGGCCTGCCCTTTTCCAGCATCTGCTCGTGTCCCTGGACGGGTATCCCATCGAAGCCGCTAATGCGGACCTTGTGCGGCCCGCCCACGGTGCCTTTGCCGCTGGCGGCGGTTGTGTACCGGCCGTTGTTGATTTCAGCGTAGCCTTGGGGCCCTTTGTTTCCTCGCGAAGCATCGGGTGTGAAGTAGACGTATCCCGCGGGAACCGGCTTGCCATGGAATGTCACCGTGCCGGAAACGCTGAACCGCTCGGGACCATCATGTCCCCCGCAGCCGATCATCAGGCAGGTGAGAAGCCAAATGAGTGGACGCCGCATGTCAAATCAGCCTTGTTGGTCCAGCAGGAACAATCACTGAACGACATCGACTTCGCCGCCGGCGCGGCTGGCCGTGGACAGGTAGGCCGTGATGTCGACGTTCTCCGAGACGAAGCGGACCGAGCCGTCGCACATGGCGAAGTGTGCGCCGCCCGGGTGCGGGCTGGTGTACACTCTGTGGTTGCCGTGGTCGGCACAGAACCCTTCGCATGTGTTAATGCCGTATCGGATGTTCTTGCAACAGGTCAAGTCGATTGCGTCCTCGATACTGTTGCTGATCCCGGCCACCCAACCGGCCTCGCTGGGGATCCTCTCCCCGATGGCAAACGTATTGGAGGTCCCGTCGCGAATATCTTCCATTCGCACGGCACTGTCGCGGGACAGCACGCCCTCCAGCGCGCACCCGTGGCGCGGGCGTGAAGAACTGAAATCCGGGTCCATCGCATATGGCTGGGCGGTTACGGGATTGGTGCCGTCGGGGCCGGCCACGCCGTGGTAATGCTGCGTATACGCGTGCTCGTCGCCCACCAGGCTGCTGTCGAACACCGATCGTCGCTCCGCTTCAGTTGCACTGGGGCAGAAAAACATGCCGATCGGATTCAGGCCGACGTGCTTGTTCGCCTGGTAGCCTTGCGCGTTGAAATTGATCAAGTCGTACAGCGATTGCTGTTCGACGAGCGGCAGGATCATCACGTGCCAGCTCACCTGGTTGCCGGTTGCCCAGCCGCCGGCGGGCAAGACCCCGTGGGCCGTATGATAATTGTGCAGCGCCAGGGCCAGTTGCTTGAGGTTATTGCCGCACTGCAAGCGTCTGGCCGCCTCGCGGGCAGCCTGCACGGCGGGCAACAACAGTGCGATCAAGATGCCGATAATCGTAATTACCACCAAAAGTTCAACAAGTGTGAAACCGGGACGGTTGCGGCTACGCACGAGAACCTCCTGCGGGGAAAAGTTTAGCCCGCCGGGCTTGCCCCAATACCGTTGAAGTAGCCGTAAGTTGCGTTGCCGTTTTGCTTTATGTGTTTGTAAAGCCGCGACCAGTGGTCGCGGAAATCAACCGACGCAT
>JAUWJC010000077.1 GCA_030607895.1 Pirellulales bacterium | reverse complement strand
CAGGCCTCAGTTACTGACTACTGACTACTGATAACTGATAACTGATAACTGATAACTGATAACTGATAACTGATACCTGATAACTACATCCCAAAACCGCAGTTTCTGACAGCGTCGAGTATATCAGCTTTCAGCCGCTGTAAATAGCGTTTCTTGCGGGGTTTCGGGCTGATAGCTGACCGCTGATAGCTGACAGCTCTTTGCAACCCTCGATTGACTTTGAAATCGAGAAACACACGTTTTGTGCAAAGGCCCTGTTGGGGCCAGTTGCGAATCTGAGGAACATAGGCGATCTGCGGGGGCGAATTTGGGCCAAAAAATAAAAACATTTTTCTGACCTGGGATATTTGTGAAAGTTTGCCGGTTGGGGTGCCGATACGAGTCGTGCTTATCACCACGGTTGGAGGAATACGTTTCACTGGTATACCTTCTGCCGCTTCTCAGTGTGATTGCAGGGGCTGGAACGGCGAAGAGGCACGACGCTTTTCCGTTGCGTCATGTTGGGTATCTGCCACGCAGCACTTGCCAGCAGGGCCAAGGTGGGCAATGCTGCGCGGTGATACCCTGGTTCCACCACCCACAATTAGGAGAAGGAGGAAGTCTGATGGTCAGTCACAAGCGGATTGCTTGGCTCGTGGCGTTGATTGTGTCGAGCGGCCCGGCCGGTATTGCGATGGCAGCCAATAATTACACGGAGGCGCCGGCCGGCTCCTACCTCAAGGGTTGTGCGGAGATGAGCAAGGCCGGCGCGGCGTGGGTCAGTGCGCAGGCGGCCGTTATCAAGGCAAAGGCCGACGCCACGGTGTCTCACGCCAAGGCGATTCAGACAATGGAGCAAACCCGGACTGTATCGCTGGACAACGACCTGAAAGCGGCCACCAATTTCTACGAGAAGCGAAAGCTCAACGAAGCGTATCGCATGGTGAACACCCAGGCGCGGCCGACCAAAGAGGATCTGATTCGCTACAGCAAGGCATCCATGCCCGAGCGGCCGACCAACTACCAGGTCGACCAGGTCCGTGGTACAATTCGTTGGCTGGAGGTCTTCCAGCAGGATGAATTCCTTGCCCATCGCGTGCCGCTGGACTACCTGTTTGCTCAGCGCTCTCCCGCCAACAGCGGGCTGGGAAGCGAGAACTGCCGGCAAGTCAAGCAGGAGGCGGAGGGGATGCGCGAAGTCCTTCGGTCGATCATCGGCGAGATGAGTCCGGCCGAGTACTTGGCTGCCCGGAAGTTCATCGAAAGCCTGGCTTTCGAGGCCCAGTTTGCTCCACGGATGGAAGGCGTGGCCGCCTATCAGTTCGGTCGCCACGGTCTGAAACAGATGACCGACTAGGCACCGAGTGAGCACCGAGTAAGCCATGCTGCCACGCGAAGCCGCAAGCGGCGGCTTGCCAAACGGCTTGCCAAACTTCGCCGCCGCAACGACAATGTTCCCGATGCACAAGATCAGCCTATCCGGCGCGGCATGACGGGAACTCACGATGCGGTCTTCCGAATCCGAGCAGGGCCAAACCACCGGCAAGTCGCTAGGGCCGAAAGAGTTGGCGGGGAGCTTCGGGGCCAACAGCCACGTTGCCCAATCGGGCGTTAAGGCCCTGTACGGGGCCATTTGCACGGGCGGATGTGCCGAAGCTCAATCGGCGCTGGGGCAGTGGCGAGTCTTCTTCGGCAAGGCCTGCGGCCACGAGCCCACTCACCCGATGAGTAAGATCGACAAGCTGGCGGCGTGCTACGGGCTGGCAGCCGACGAGTTGAATCCGGCCGAGTTGCTGTTCGCCCTGCACACCTACTACGCCTTGCTGGTCAAGCTATTGACCTGGCAGGTGACGGCCGCGGCCTACGGCAAGTCGGGCAATCCCGTTCTTGCTTCGCAAGAATCGGGACAGTTCGCGTTCCAGTTGGACGATCGGCTTCAGAGCGAAATTCAGCGGTTGGAGTCGGGCAGCCTGTTTCGAGAACTGAACGTAGTCGACCCGTTCCAGGGGAATCTGTTCGCCTGGTATGCCGACGCCTGGCACGAGGGCATGGCGGAGTTGGTTCGCGAAGCGGCCGTCCTGCTGGATCACTACGACGTGCATTCTCTCCTACGCGATCCGGCGGCCGGGGGCGATCTGCTCAAGGTGCTCTACGAGGAACTCTTTCCGGGATCGGTCCGCCACGCGCTGGGCGAATACTACACGCCCGACTGGCTTGCCGAGCATCTGCTGGACGAAGTAGGCTACTCGGGCGATCCGCGTGCGCGGCTGCTCGACCCGGCCTGCGGATCGGGCACCTTCCTGGTGGCCGCAATTCGCCGTGTTCGCAATGCTGCTGCGGGGCCGAAAAAGGGCCCCGGTTTTATTTGCCCCAACGGCCCGGAGGGTGCTTCGCACAAATTAAACCTGGTCCCTTTTTCGGCTTTGTGCCGGACGATCCTCTCCGGCGTGGTCGGCTTGGACCTCAACCCGCTGGCCGTGATGGCCGCCCGGGCGAACTACCTGATCGCCATTGCGGATTTGTTACCCCACGCCGGGCGCGTAGAGGTACCGGTAGAGATACCGGTCTACTTGTACGATTCGATTCTGGGTGAAGGGCTTAATCCGGAACAGTCCGCCGTCTCGTCCAAGCTTGGGTCGTTCGACTACGTGGTGGGCAACCCGCCGTGGATCGCTTGGGACAATCTGCCGGTGGAATACCGCCAGGCCACGAAGCCGTTGTGGGAGCGTTTTGGCCTGTTCTCCCTTTCCGGCAGCGACGCACGGCACGGCGGCGGCAAAAAAGACCTCTCCATGTTGATGATGTACGCCAGCGCCGACCGCTACCTCAAAGATGCCGGCCGGCTGGGATTCGTCGTCACGCAAACCGTCTTTCAAACCAAGGGTGCCGGAGACGGATTCCGCCGGTTTCGCCTGGGCGACGACGGCGCGCCGCTGAAGGTGCTTCGAGTGGACGACATGGTCGCAATCCGGCCGTTTCCGGGCGTCGCCAACTGGACCGCCACGATCGTCGTCGAAAAAGGCCGCCCGACTACTTACCCGGTTCCCTACACAAAATGGTCGTCAGCAGAGGACCCGTCACCCGACAGCGGCAGGCAACGGAAGTCGTTCAATCGCCAATCCTATCGGGCACAACCCATCGACCCGCATCGCGATAGCTCCCCTTGGATCGTCCTGCCCGAGGGAATCACCGCCGACATAACCCGACTGATTGGACCTTCCGACTACCGCGCACATCTCGGCGCCAACAGCGGCGGAGCCAACGGTGTGTACTGGGTTTCGTTGGAGGCGAAGACGGACGACGGTGTGCTGGTGCGGAACCTCTCCGACAAGGGCAAGCGGGATACAGTCGCGGTTCGGCAAGAAATCGAGCCGGAGCTAGTCTACCCGTTGGTTCGCTGGGCCGACGTGGCCCGATACCGTGCCCAGCCCGCCGCGCATATCCTACTGGCTCAGGACGTGAATACGCGGCAGGGTATCGACCAGGAAACCATGGTCCGGCAGTACCCCAAAACATACGCATACCTAAAACAGTTTCGCCAAATGCTGACCGATCGGGCGGCGTACAAGCGGTACCAGAACCGGGCGGCGTTCTATTCGATGTACAACGTGGGTACGTACACCGTCGCTCCGCTGAAGGTAGTTTGGCGGCGAATGGACCGCCGGATCAACGCCGCGGTCCTGGGGCAAGTCGACGACCCGCATCTAGGCACGCGGCCGGTGGTTCCGCAGGAAACGTGCGCGCTGGTGGCGGTCGATTCGGCGCCCGAGGCCCACTATCTTTGCGCGGTGCTGAACAGCTCGATCGTCAACTTCCTGGTCGCTTCGCACAGCGTTTGCGGTGGCAAGGGGTTTGGCACGCCCAGCATGCTCGATTTCCTGAATCTGCGGCGCTACGATCCAACCAACCCGCAACACGCGGAGCTTTCCGAGTGCAGCCGCCAGGCGCACCGGATGGCCGCTCAATGTTTCCACCTTCACCGCGAGGATATTTCGGGCATCCAAACCCACATCAACCGATTGGCCGCTCAATTGTGGGGACTCGGGCCGAGCGAGATAGAGGTGATCGATCGGCAGAAGTGAAGTAGGGTGGGCATTAGCCAACAGCTTCATTTACCCGGCCGCTGTTGTCATCTCTTGATGGCTCTCGACCAGGGACTTGCCGGGCGTGGCGATTTTCAGCACGGGTGCGAACTCGGCAAATTCCTTGTCAATCTGACAGAGCAGTTCGGCAGCGGAAGGCCCCTCCGAGGGACGAACCTTCTCGTAGTACGCCTCGAAGCGATCGCACTCCTTCCAGAGCGGATCGGCAACGGTAGGCAATAATGCCGACATGGCTACGGCCAAATTGCCGGGCGCCTTGTCGGGCTGCGTGACCCAGCGGTCGATGGCCTGATGGTTCTCGACCAGTACGGCGAAGTCGTCGGGCAGGTTCCATTGCCGGGCCATGATCCCGGCAGCGTGGGCGTGGGTCCATCCAAACACCGCCTGCTCCAAGTCCGACAACCGAAACTTGCCGTCTTGCCGCGCATCGAGCAACTTGACGTAAATATCCGGGATCTCCTTGGCCAACAACGGCACTGCCATGTCTTGAAGCAAGGCGGCGGCAAACGGTTCCTCGGCCTCCTTCATTCCCAACAGCGTTGCCATCGCCCGGGCGAACAGCGAGCGCCGCAACGAGTCCTGCCAAAGGCTGTTTAGGTTAAAAGGTCCGCACTGGGGGTCCGGCATCAGGCTAAAAATGGCACTCCACAAGGTGAAATTCTTGATCGTGCGGATTCCCACCAGCGTAATGGCCAGCTTCACGCTGGAGATCTCTCGCGAGAACCCGAAATACGAAGAGTTCACGAATCGCAGCACCTGACCTGTCAGTCCAGGATCGGATTCAATCGGAATGGCGAACTCCTCGGGACCGTTCTCCGGGTCCTGCGACAGTTCCAGGAGTCGTATGGCGCTTTGTGGCAACGCCGCCAACTGGGCCCCGGCGAGTATCTTGTTCAAGTCCATCGAGGAGGCAGGCGCACTGGTCATGGCTGGTTCAAAATCCAATGGTGCCAGAATTGACGGGAATTCCGGTTGCAGTACTGATACAGGCGACTGCCTCTTCTCTCCATGCAGTACCACACCCAACCCTACGACATAACAGGCCACGGAGCAAACCGAATCGGCATTGTTGGGCGCGATTGCCCTTCCCAATAGTCGAGTGCCCGGCATAGCGTCGAGAAATCGTGTCGAGAAATCGTGTCGAGTAATGGCGTCGAGTAATGGCGTCGAGCAATGGCAACTTGGTGGCTCGAACACCACGTCGGAAGGACCGGCGATGTTGTCCAAACGCCACATCCGCGTCCAACGCAAGTATCCCCAACAGCAACCGAACCCGCGACTGTGATTCGGGTTGCACATCGTGGGACTATCATCCGGATCGACTGGGCGCGGAACTTGCATTGCTCGGTTGCAGTGCCACCGAGAGAGCCGAAAAAGGGACCAGGTTTAATTTGCCGCCTGCGGCCGGGCGGGGGCTTCGCAAAAATTAAACCTGGTCCCTTTTTGGGCCCGAGAGTGGGCATTTTCGAACCCTCTTCACACGGCAGTCTTGTGGAGGCCCAAACATGCGGTTGATCGCATGTCTGTTGCTGGTCCTGCTTGGAATTGGATGGTTGGCCAGCGAAGTCCAACTGGCCGCGGCCCCGTCGCAAGGAAACGACGATACCGGCTGGCGGCGCACCCGTGATGGCTGGCAACGCCAAAGCTCGTGGACCGGCCAGGAACCCGTTCGAGAACCGAGACTGCATCCCGTGTTGGTCGGCGTGCTCCAACTGCTCCTTTCGGTGGCGGCCCTGAGCGCTCTGCCCAGCCTGAACCCCCGGCACCATCGCCCCACGGCAACCACGGCCGGCGGGAGGAATCCTCCTGTTGCTGCGCAACACCGACGATTGTCCGAAGGAGCCTAATCGCACGGCAACGCCTTCTCCGGCAAATCGTCGCGTAGTTGCCGAAGACGCCACCTGGCACTATATCGCCGCCGTCCCGGGTGCACAGGGCGTGATAGGCCGCTTTGTCGATCGTTTCGGTTATCATCCGTACGGAGCCGTCTGCGGAAAGAAAATTGGTCCCGGACGGATGCCGGCTGCTGAAATTGTGGAAGTACTGCACAGGTTCATCCTCGGAGTTGGGTGGGTAGGTGGCCACGCCGGCTACGCGTGCAACGCCGTGTTGTCCACCGGTTACCACGCCGACCCAGGTGGATGGGGCCAGCTTGGAGGACCGCTCGCCGACGATCAGCGTTTGGCTCAGACCGTCGGTGATGTCGCGAAAGCGGACGCCCCGGTTGAGATAGAACGAGCCGGTTCCGACGCAGCCGTTATAGTCGGCGACGCCTTCAGGGCAGACATAGTGAAAGTCCTTCGTACCGAACACACCGATGTAATTGCCGGGGGCCAACTCGACCGGCGTGAAGGTGCCGCTGCCCACGTAGGGCCCTCCCCCCTGGAGCACGAACGTGTTATCGCCGGTGTCCGAAGGACAGCGGAAGACCGCCAGGGGCAGCACCTTTGCCTGGGCGTTGGCCGGGTCGGTAATCGGCAGATCGAAATGGATCAGATTCTTGTACACCGAGGTCTGCTCCAAATACGGCAAGATCATGGCGCTCCACGCCCAGCCCGGCTGACCGAACCAATGGGGCTGTCCCGTGCCGGGATCGAAGGCCAGCCAACCGGGCGGCAGCGTCTTGTGCGCGTCGTGGTAAATGTGCAGCGCGAGCCCGATCTGTTTGAGGTTGTTGGTGCACGACATTCGCCGGGCGGCCTCGCGAGCAGCCTGGACCGCCGGCAACAACAGGGCGATCAATATCCCGATGATCGTGATTACCACGAGTAGCTCGACTAACGTAAATGCTTTTGGTCGCATTGGCATGAATACGTCCCTTCCGAAAAAATGTGCAGATGACAGATGGAGACTCCACGCAGTGCGCAGTGCGACGCACGGCGGGAATTAACACAGATAGAAGCGGTTCACGCGACGGCCGGCGGAGCCCGGCTGTGATAAGTAAAAGCGACGGGCGAGGTACGCCGGATCGGTTCGGTCCACTCGATTACCTCCACCAGCGGCGCGGACGTCACTTCCTCGGCGGAGGCGACCGAGATGGGCTTCTGGGCCATGAACCGGCAGACGGGACAGCTTCCCTTCTTGCCGGAAAGCGGAAGGCTCTTCTTGTCCGAGTGGTCCTGCTCGTGGTGCGAGTGGGCCTGATCGAGCCGGTGCTCACGGCAGGAGCCGGACTGATGATGGGCATGCCCGGCGTGATCGTGGAACCATGCACCAACGGTCACGGCCAAAAAGTAATTGGCCAGCACCAGAAAAACAGCCAGATTCCGGTTGTTCGGCTGCATGGGACCATTTAACGATGGTAGAAGGAAGAAGCCGAAGCCACTGCAATGATTGTCTTCTCTTGGCAAGCGTCTGGTCAATAGAAAAGACGAGGGGGAGGGATGCGGGGCGAGAGGTGGGTGTCGAGTTCAAGCGGTAAACTCTGCAAAGCCGCAAGCGGCCTTCATCCTTCCCCCTTCCGCCTTTCTTATCTCTCAGCCGATGCTTGGCCGGCGGGGTGCTGGGGTGATATCGCGTACTTCCCCACCCCAATAACAGACCGCAACGCGACCGCCCAAGGCCTTCTTGACCATTGCAGTGTGGCGACTTGCGCACTAGAATCATCCGCATCGTGAGGAACGTCATTCGGCAGCGGCGTGCCTTCTTAATAAACTCGGGCTGCTGAATGAATTAGTAGTTCCGTGCAGAGAGAGACTACGGATGAAGTACATTGCGATCGGAAATCTTAGCTTCAGCAAGGTCATCTGCGGGGCGAACCCATTCTACGGCCATTCCAACTTCAGTGAAGCCCGGAACGCGGAGTACCTGGACCGTTTTGACGACGAAACGATTGAGAGGACGATACAGCGTTGCATTAGCTTGGGCATTAACGCACTTGAGTCCGGTACGAATGAGCGAATCATCTCAATCCTGTCAAGGTTGCGCGAGAGGAATCCAGAGCCGATTCATTTCGTAGGCAGTACCCGGATTGATGAGACGTCGGAAATAAAGAGCCACCAGCAAAAACTCTCGTTCCTGACCGAGAATCGAGCCGACATATGCGTTGTCCATGCTCAATACGTTGATCGCCCGAGGAAAAAAGACTCTATCGGAGGACTGGACCGCCTCATCGGCAAGATTCATGATGCCGGGCTGCTTGCGGGTATTTCCACCCACCGGGTGGAGACTGTAGAGCTGTGCGAGAAACAGGGCTATGGGGTCGACACATACCTGTTCCCTTTGAACCTGTCTGGATTCGTCTACCCCGGTTACGACGGAACGGAGAGCGTGCATGACCGGATCGATGTTGTCCGAGGCACACCCAAGCCTTTCATCCTGATCAAGACATTGGGCGCGGGGAGGATTCCTCCCGACGAGGGCCTCCTGTTCATCGCGGAGAACACGAAGCCCAATGATCTGGTCTCAATCGGGTTCGGAACGGAGGACGAAGTCAGTGAGGCAGTAGAGCTTGTCGAGAAGCTCTTCTGAGGCAGTAGAGACGACGAACACAGAACAACCGAATGGAACGCGACTCCGGTAAGGCCGCGAACGGCCTCACCGGAGTGGTTCACCCGAAGCATTACACCTTCTGAAACCGAGCACTTGTCCCATCTACTCGTACCTTTCGTGATGCGCCTCGAAAAATCACCGAATTACGGGACGTTGGTGGGCTGCCGTCGGGGGCGGGAAACGCGTGACGAGGCGAGGGGCTTTGCCTGATTCGGTAGTTGGAGGAAAACCGGTTTTTTTTCAAGGAGCTTTAGCCATGGAAAAGGAAACGGCGTTCAATATGGGTGCGTCGAATATCCGATACGGTCCCGGCGCCACAAGCGAAATCGGTATGGACCTGGCCGACATGGGTGTGGAACATGTGGCAGTGGTGACCGACCCGAACCTGGTCGGCTCGAAGTCCGTCGACACCGTACTCGAGTCGCTCGACAACGAAAAGGTCCGTTACACGTTGTTCGATCGCGTGCGGATAGAACCGACGGACGAATCCCTGGAGGAAGCGATTGCTTTTGCTGCCACGCGGTCTTTCGACGCCTTCGTGGCCGTCGGGGGCGGCTCGACGATAGACACCGCCAAGGCGGCCAATCTCTACAGCACGTATCCGGCGGATTTTCTGGACTATGTCAACGCCCCGATCGGTAAAGGCAAGCCCATCCCGGGCCCTCTCAAGCCTTTGATTGCCGTCCCAACGACCGCGGGCACCGGAAGTGAAACAACTGGGGTGGTGATTTTCGACTTGGTGAAGATACATGCCAAGACAGGCATTGCCAGCCTGCGGCTGAAGCCCACCCTCGGCCTGCTCGACCCTGAGAATACCAGAACAGTTCCAGCGCAAGTCGCCGTCTCGACCGGGTTGGACGTGCTCACGCATGCCGTCGAGTCGTATACGGCCATTCCGTTCAATCAGCGGCCCAAAGCGGCCCGCCCGCTGTTGCGGCCGGCCTATCAGGGCTCGAACCCGATCAGCGATACCTGGGCCATGGAGGCATTGCGGATCGTGGCGGAGTTTCTGACGCGGGCAGTCGAGGATCCGACCGACGACGAGGCACGCGGCAGGATGCTCTTGGCCGCGTCCTATGGGGGCATCGGGTTCGGCAATGCCGGCCTTCATCTGGCACACGGCATGTCCTACCCGGTCTCGGGAATGGTGCGCGGCTACAAACCGGAGGATTACAACGTGGACCATCCCATCGTCCCTCATGGCATGGCGGTGGTCCTTAACGGCCCGGCTGTCTTCCGTTTCACCGCACCGGCCTGTCCGGAGCGGCACCTGAAGGCCGCCGAGGCGCTGGGGGTGGATATCTCCAAGGCCAGGCCGGAAGATGCAGGCAAGATCCTTGCAGACCGCGTTATAGAATTCATGCAGCGGTTCAACATCCCGAACGGGCTCTCGGCGATCGGCTACACGCGCGGCGACATCCCCGAGTTGGTGCAGGGCACGCTGCCTCAGCATCGCGTAACAAAGCTGTCCCCACGGCCGGCCGGCGAACAGGAACTCGAAAGGCTCTTCGAGGATGCCATGACCTACTGGTAACCTTCCAGTTGCGTGGGTATCGAGTTCAAGCGGTAAACCCGCATTTCTCACCAACCAGGGACGTCCCGAAACAGTGTGCCACTGTTTCGTCAGAAGCAGTGCTGCGAAAACTCCCGGGAAAACACTGCTTCTAGCGAAGCAGTGGCACACCGTGGTGAGAAATGCGGGTAAACTCTGCGAAGCCGCAAGCGGCCTTCCTCCTTCCGCTTTCATCCTTCATCCTTCCCCCTTCAAAAACCACCACGTGACGCGTTGGCCGTTTATCGGGTTTTTGCGGTCGATTTGGCATGGTTGTCGGGGTTGGATGGACTGGCCGAAGAATCCTAGCGGCATATCTGCCGGTTGCCCCCGTATCAAACCACGTCAGTCCATTCCGGACGACCCATGGTTACTTTAGATTCCGGCCTGGTTCGCGCGGCCTGGCAAGAGAAAAGGAGACAAGTATGTTTGCCCAAGTCGACAAGAACGCAATCGGGGGATCGGTAGAGGCAGCCTACCGGATGATGAGCACGTATCTGCCGCAGTTGGTTGGGGCGCTGGCCATTCTAGTAGTGGGATGGATTGGCGTCGTACTGGTGGCGGCCATGGTACGCGGCATCCTCCGACGCGCACCGGTTTGGACCGCCGTTTGGCCGACTGGTTCGCGGCCGAAGGAAAAGAGCCCCAGCCGCTCAATGCGGAATGGGCGATCGGCCGGGGTGTCTTCTGGATGTTGATGCTGATTGTCCTGGTGGGCTTCCTGGAAACGCTCGGACTGCGGCTGGTGGTGCGTCGCTTTTCCGCGGCGGCAAACGTGGACGAACACATCATTCTGGAGTGCGCTCTGGCGGCAGGCGCGGACATGATTGCTTCGGGAGATTCGCATCTGCTCGACCTGAGTAGTTGGAAGGGCGGTAGTTGGAAGGGCATCCGGATTCTATCCCCGGCCGACGTCCTGGGCGGAGATTGAGGGCCGACAACTACCCAAAGACGACAAGTAAGGCAAGCGGCAGGAAGGAATTTGCCGCTCGCCTTGACCGAGACGGGTGGATGGCCGATACTGCTATGTATCGCCTTTCTCTCGGTGCGGAAGGCGGGTGTCGCTAATCAACGGCTGATCCGACAATCTCCACCCGACTGCGAGGTTATCGAATGCACGCGGAAGTCGAACATCTTCGGAAACTACCAGTAGCCGAGAAACTACGAATCGTGGAGGAACTCTGGGACGACATAGGTGACTCGGGCGAACGATTCCCGTTGCCTGAGTGGCATCGCGTCGAGGCAGAGCGTAGGGCCGCGGAACTGGAGGCGGATTCTTCGATCGCACTGAGCCGCGAGGAACTCTGGCGGCGCGTGGATAAGAAGAATGGGTAACCGTTCACGGGGGTCGAGACAAAACCACTCAGACACGGAGGTCAGGGAAGGGGTCGAGAGAAATGCGGGGCGAGGAAGACGAACGGCTTAGGGGCCGGAAGGCATCAGCGACGGCGATTG
>JAUWJC010000514.1 GCA_030607895.1 Pirellulales bacterium | reverse complement strand
CCAGAGAATCCCAACCAGTTGAAACTGTTTTAACCCTTGAAATCCCGGGAAAACGCCACTATTACGAAAGGATGCTGCATTATGTCACAACGACTAACGACGGCCTGACCCCAATGTACCGCTCGATTCCTTGCGGAAGACGATGCCCTGGTCGATCTCTTCGAAGCCGAGCTTGTGATAAAGGCCGACACCGGCCGTGTTGTATTGCATTGTCTGGACCTCGACCGTGGCGACGTTCTGACGCGAGAGGTGGTTGAAGGTTTCGGTCAGCAGGAAGGTTGTCATACCCTGCCGGCGATAAGGCTCTTCGGTGTGCAACTCGATAAGCCCGACCGCGCGACCCGGATGCGTTAGACCTATCGGCTCCATGCTCCGCACGGTGGCGTGCGCCACAACCGGGCCGCCGGTGCGGGGGACCAACTCGAATCGGGTCAAATCGAAGTCGCCCGTCGTGGAGGCTTCCCACCAGCCCCTTATCGGAGGATCGATGGTTACCTGGACTCGCATTCGACGCCGGATCTGCATCTGCTGACGGTTCATCGGCATGTGAAACCGACGCAAGTCGCCGCGAAAGATCAACGTCCGGTCGATCTCCTTGTAGCCGTGCGACCGGAAGAGTTCCACGGCGACGGTGTCGGAATCGAGCACGCCGGGCAGCTCACTTCCGCCGTAAAGCCCCACGTAGAATTGGTTCAGCGGTCGGATTCCACCACCGTACAGCACTTTGGCGTTGCGTCCGCGCAGGTAGTCTTCGCACCGTTGGAGCAGGCCGGCGGCTACTTCGGCCTCGGGGCAGTCGGGCCGAACGATAACCACGCAGGTAACACCCAACTCCGTGGAAATCTGGTGCTCTTGCTCACTGGGACCGAAGCCCGCATGGGCAAAACCCACAGGCCGGTCGCCGTCCCACGCCAGCACCAGCCCCTCGTAGTCGAAATAAGTTCGGCCCAGCACGAGTTGCTCGAAGAGATCCGCCGAAACGGGTTGCAGCAGCCCGGGCTGGTTCTTGCGGCTTCGCCAGATTGCCGCCAACGCGGGGGGGTCGGTGTTCCGAAAAGTGCGATATCGCAGCATCGCAAAGCGGCCAGAGATCAAAATGTACGAATAATACCAGGGGCAATTATAGAAGCCAAAGCAAAGCGAGACTAGTGGTCCGTCAACGTTAAGGCACTTGGTTTCCGGAAGCTGTTGTAAATGAGTCAAGTTTCGTGGCCGCCAGATGCCGGATATGGGCCGCCAACGCATCGGCCGGCCGGTTGACTGCCCCGGCCAAGCGCAGCGACAGCGGTTGGGCCGATCCCTCTCGCCGCAATTGCCCGAGGTAGTCGCAAAGCAGCTTGCGATGCTCTCCGCCGGTTTCCAGCAGGAAATGGACCCATGCCCACGACTCGGCGTAGTCCTCCTGGATCATGTCGACGGTTGGATCGAGTGCCTCGAGCCGTGCGACGTCCGGTTTCCAATTGCCGCTCTGGAGTCGTCGGGCAAGATGCTCCAAATGGTCGCGGTTAAGGCCATGGCGGCCGCGGGCGACCTCGAAGTACTCGGCCAGCCCTTCGTCCAGCCAGAGCGGCAAGTTCGGCACCACGGCGTGAAGGTAGCAATGGGTAACCTCGTGCCGCAAGTCCTCCGCCACGCGGTCGCCCCATTGGGCGTACGCCTTCAGTTGGGTATCGGTCTTCACAAAGAAGGCCCGACGCTGCGGAAATTCCGGATGATGCAGCCGCATGAAGGCCTCGAACCGGTCCGGGGTCTCGAACAGGTAGACGTCGATCGGCTCGTCCGAGACGGGCAAGTCCAGCCGCCGACACACGTCGCCCCGGCGGGCGACCAGTTCTTCGAACAGCCGATGATGAGCCGCCAGCGGGAAGTCGCCGTGCAGCACCAATTGTTCCCGCACCACGCAGTAGCGGTCGGGCAGCGTCAGCCGGCTTGTCAGCGTATTCGCGCAACCGGCCAAGACAATTCCGGCCAAGACAACTGCTGCAACAATCGACCAGAATAGCCTCATCGAGTAACCGTTCACGAGGGACTGTCCCGATTTTCGCGGCGTGATTGATGTTATGGCCGGAACCTACCGCCGCTCGCAGCCGCGCGAGGCGATCAGGGCGTCGAGTTCATCTTTGAGCCGGGCAAGAATCTCGTCGTAGCCGAATCGGCCTACCTGCCGGCTGCCACGCTTGAGGTTGACGTAACTCGGACCGCACCAGAGCCCCAAATCGGCACTATCGGTCTCGCCCGGACCGTTCACCCGGCAGCCCATCACGGCTATTGTGATTGGGTAGTCGGCCGCGTACCGGGTGATTTGTCGGACCCGATCGGCCAACTCGACGAAAGACTCGTTCTCAACGCGGGAGCAACTCGGACAACTGACGATGTTCAGGCCCTTTTGGGTCGCGGCGTATTCTTCCTGGTCAACGAGCCGGCCAGCCGCAATGTCGGATAGTATCTGCCTGCCCGACTCGATTTCCTCATGTTTTCGGGCGCCCGGCAAAGTCAGCGATACGCGAATCGTGTCGCCGATTCCCCGCCTGATCAGTTGCTCCAACGCCACCCGCGTTTTAAGTATCCCCTCGGGCGGCATCCCGGCCTCGGTTACCCCCAAGTGCAACGGCACTTCGCCGCGCAGCCGGGCAAAACGCCGGTTCGCTTCGACCACCTTGGCCGGATTGGAATCCTTCAGCGAAACGCAGTACCGCAAAAAACCAATCGAATCGAGAAACTCGCAGTGCTCCAACGCGCTGGCCAACATCGGACCGATCGAATCCCGCGGATCGAAACGCTCGCGGACGGCCGGGTCGACCGAACCGCAATTGACCCCCACTCGAAGCGCGCAATCGTGATTGCCGGCCACGTCGGCCAACGCCCGGACTTTGTCCTGCCAGGGCCGCTCCGGCTGGTGGTGATAAAGATGTCCCGGGTTGTAGCGGATCTTCTCGACCAGCGGGGCCACGTCGGCCGCCAGTTCGTAGTTCTCCTGCAAATCGACCGACAGATTGGCATCCGTTCGGTTGCGAACCGCCGCCAACGCCTTGACGTCACGCCGGTTGTCGACCGCGATCCGCACCACACCAGCCCCCGCCCGAGCGAGTTGGATCACCTGGGCCGCGGTCGCGTCAACGTCGCACGTCTTCGTGGCGCACATGCTTTGCACCACGATCGGGTTTCCGCCGCCGATCGTTATCGACCCGATACGGACCGGCCGTGTTGGGTTTCGCGGAAGCTGCATTTGAGAGTTGAGAGTTGAGAGTTGAGAGTTGAGAGTTGAGAGTTGAGAGTTGAGAGTTGCCAGATGAGAGTT
>JAUWJC010000120.1 GCA_030607895.1 Pirellulales bacterium | reverse complement strand
CGAATCCATTCGACCACTTGTGCGTCCGGCATACGCGGACGATCTCACAAATTCCGGAATCCATCAATACCAATTTCGGCAACTAATTGGCTTACGCGCCCTTAGTACACCTATCCGACCTCTCCCATAGGTAGGGAGGGGGCTATCGCTTTATCGGCTTGACTCCCTCCGGGGTAACGCGGATCAACTGCGCCAGAAGCGGCTGACTGCGACTTGCGTTCATGTATGTGCACAGAACCACGTTGGGCTCGACCTCGACCAGGCAGCCCATGGCCCAGGCAGGATAGTCGATGATTGTCCCCACATCCCAGTTCAGACCGTCGTCGCGGCTGATGTTGACGCAATGCTGTGGGAAGCGGTGGGCGCAAAGGATGGCGCCGCAGTCCGTGCGGATCATCGACTGGGCATAGCCGGGGAAGGTCGCCCGAGATGCCGCGTCCCACGTGGCGCCGCCGTCATGCGACCAGCACTGCCACATGTAGGGGCTGTAGATGGGCCGTATCAGCACGGTCACCTTGTTGCCGATGGCAACGCCCGTCGGTTCGGTGAAATCGAGCGAGCCGGGGATCGTTCCCCGCTCGGCGTTGCACCACGACGGCCGGTCTAACTCGATCGCCGCCGACCACGTCTTCCCGCCGTCGGTGCTGCGGATAGCGTATGCCTTACAGTGGGACCTGCTCCAGGTGCGAACGTCGCTGAATTTCGACCCTTCTTTTATTCCACCGTATAGGAAGCGGATTAGCGCGCCGTCGGGTGTCTCCAGCAGAGGACCGTAGGCGGTACAACTCGTGGGGAGCTCCGGCCAGCCTGAGGCCACTTCCGATGGCACCGGGTCGGACCAGGTGACGCCGTTATCCTCCGACTCCGAGATCAGGATTTTGGGGACTTTTCTCTCCTCGTCCCGTCTGTGCCAAATCTGCACGATCAGGCGGCCTTTTGCCGTAGAGAACATCGTATTACCGTAGTCGGTTATCGTGCCGAGCTTCTCCGGCAAGGTCTCCGGCTCGCCCCAAGTGCGACCCTTGTCTTTGGATCGCACCAGCTTGTTGCCCGCAGCCAATAGCACATCGCCGTTGGGAGCCACGCACCCCGAGGGCATGTTCTGGCTGTCGAACCCAACCGTAAAGTGATGGACGGGAATCGTCTGCTTGCGGTCCCAAGCCTTCAAGGGGACCTTCTTGCCGGAGATCGTGATATTGCGGAAGAAATCCCAGCCGTAGCCTTGCAGACCAATAACCCCGCTCTTAAAGCTCTCGTCGGTTACACTCAGCGCGCGGCGGCCGTCTACCCAGACCCGGATTGTGGGCCCCTTGACTTCCACGCGGACCTTGTACCAGCGGTCGGTCTCGCTGGGCACGCCGGGCACCCAGACCGCTCTCAGCCCGCGCTGGTAGGCATCACCGTCCACCTTGCGAACCTCAGCCCAGAAGTGCTTTGCCCGCAACTGCTGGCCGCCCCAGGGAAAGTTGACCATGTAGAAGTGGTTAACGTCGGCAGCCCGCAAGATCAAGCCGGCCGCCCCGGTGCCCACCTCGCGGTAGTTTCCGTTGAACTCGAACTCGGCGACGAAGTCCTCATAGCCGTGGGTGGTGTAGAACGCCCGGCTGTGCAAGTTCCGCTTGTCGGGTGGACTGATTACGCCGTCTTTCGCTTCGGTCCAGGGGGCACCCGGGATGTGCCAGTTGCTGCCGTCGCCGAGCTTCAGATTCAGGGTTTCCGTCTCCGTCGACTTCGCCTTGCTTACAAGGCGAAACGGGGATCGGGTCTGCCGAGGTAATTTCTGAGTTTTCGAGTCGGCCTGCCGGTCGGTGCAAGGCGAGCCGAGCTTCTGGCCGCCCACCCGCTTGACCCAATCGGCGGCCCATCCAACCGTTTCGGCGTCGTTGTTGATCGTCAAGAAGACGATGCCTTCGATTCGGCCGGCGTGTGCCAGCTTCAGGGCCGTCTGGCATTGCTGCTTGAGAATATCCATGGGCATTCGCCGCCTGGGACCGTAGTCGTAAAGATACAGACCGACCACGATCGGTTTCTCGGGAAACAGCTTCTCGCAATGGGCAACGTTCTTCTCCAGGTCGACCAGGTCTTTGGCGTGCCAGGTCCACATATTGATAACGTCCAACTCCTTGATGTATTCTTCAATCCCCTTCTGATTGAAGGTCATCGTGTACCACACGCCCCAGATGTCTACCGAGGCATACTTTCCGGAAAGCTGCTTGCGAAGCTGCCGGATGTGCTCCGGCTTGAAACCCTTGCGGATCATCACGGTGCTCATGTCGTCCAGTAGGACAGCCTCGATTTTGGGATACTTGTCGATCAGCTTACGGAGCACGGCGATTTTTTTCTCATATACAAACGGCGGCCCTCCCTTCCCGTCGGCATTGATCTCCCACACCAACTGCGGACAGTGCGAGACTTCTTTGGTCCAGGTATCGGCTTGTTTTTCGTCCTCCGGTAGCCCGGCCCCTGCCATGACGAGGTTGGGTATACCCAGCAGTTGGGCCCGCTTGGCGGAAGGAGCTTGGGCGAAGCTGGCCACCGTATGCTTGCCCGGCTTGCCCATCCCGGGATTACCCCAAACCCACATGATGTCACGGACCACCTCGGGCTTGATCCGCTGCATTGCCCGCAGATTCGACTGATCGGCCGCCCGGCAGAAGCCCGCCGCAACCACCACCGCCTGCACGGCAATTGCCAACTCAAACACGATCCTCGTCGGTCTCATAGCATTTCTCCTGTAAAGTGTTCTCATAGCATTTCTCCTGTGAAGTGTGAGGAACGTTGCTCGTGCAACTTATCGACGTAATCCGTAATCCTTCATTCCCGGCCAGGTGTAACCCTGGTTTGAACCATGCCAAAAGCGATTACTAACGTACTACCCAAAGGCACGCTGCCGCCCTCAGTTGGCGTTTTTTCCCCATACGTATTTCCGCACCCCCTCGGTAATCTGGCGGACCCGCTTTTTCATCAGGGCCTCGGCCCGGTCCGGGTCGTGGGCGGCGATGGCGTCCACGACCTCCTCGAGCGACGGTTTGCCGTGTTCGTGTTGGGAAGTTCCGGGGACAGTATACTTAATTATTTCATCCGGGTTTCTTCGGGCCGGGTTTCTGGCGTCTTAGGACGCGGCCCAGCTTCTTTTCCAAGCGCTTTTGGAAATCGTCGTCGCCCAGGGCTCGGCCGGTTCTTTCGTGTTCGCGGAACGCCTTGATCTGTTCTTCGGTGGCCGCGCCGCTCAGGAGTCGTCGCCAATTCTTCGCCAGCGCCAACAGCGGCGCGACTTTCACTAGGCAATCATGCTTCCGCTTGATGTGTGCCTTGGCGCTGCTCCAGCGATACTCGCTGGGCGCGGTGACCAGGCCCGCACGGACCGGGTTGAGTTCCACGTAGCGTGCCGCCGCCAGCAGATAGGGCTTGTCGAGCACGAACGATGCGAAGCGTTCTTGCCAAAGATGCCCCCGCCATTGCTCGCGAAAATTGATCCGTCGCGTGTAACGCCGATGTGCCTCGCCGATAGCCAGACGCAGGCCGTCCTCGAACTTGGGAACCACGATCAAATGGACGTGGTTCGGCATCAGGCAGTAGGCCCAGACCGCGACGTTGTGTTTGCCGCACCACTCGGCCATCAGGTCCAGGTAGGCTTGGCAGTCGTCGTCGCGGAAGAACGTCTCCTGCCGACGGTTCCCCCGCTGCGTCACATGGTGCGGCATGCCCGGAACAACCACTCTTGCCAGTCGAGCCATGCCGCAAATCTAGCAGAACCACCCGCCGCGGTCAAGAGTTATGTATACTGTCCCCGGAACTCCCCGCTTCTCGTCGGTATTGACCGTGGGTGCAAGCACCCATCCTACGGCTTTGAATGTGCGACCGATCGACTCTTCCACACAAATACCGGGCCGACACGGCCCGGCTCAGCGATCCGTTCGCTTCTCTTCGAGTGCGATCCATGCCCGCATCTGGTAGCTGCACGAGCATTTCGACGAGCCGTCGGGGACGAGTACAAGTCCGCCCGCGGCGATGGCGTTGAACCAGCAGCTCGGCCGAACGCCGCCGAAGTTCTCCGTGCCGGCGGTGCGTGTCAGATCGAGATAGGCCAGCGTAGCCGACCTGAACTAGAGCAGATTGGTGCTGCCGGAGACCTGCCCGCACCCGAGTCCCCGGTCCAGCTTGAACGGGACCGTTTTGCCCGTCTTTACCTTCCACGCGCCGCCCTGTGCGTAGATCACGTCGCCGTTGATGACGGGGCGGGTCAGATAATTGGCTTTTATATCCCAGCGTGGTTTGCCGGTTGCCGTATCGAAGGCGGCCATGCGTCCGCCGATTTCCGAGGGCAGGCGGAAGAAGTCGTGCAGCACCGCCTGGTAATACATTAGTATCAGGCCGTGTTTCAGACTGACGGCCAGTTGCGTGCCGAAGACGTCGTTGGCCTGCTTCCAAAGCGTGCTTCCGGTTGCCGCGTCCAGCGCCAGGAGCACTCCAGCGGGTTGCTCACCCGGCTTGAGGCGTGGCCGATGCCGACCGTCGGGCTTCGGATCGGCAACCCGATCTTCGAGTGCAAGCGGCCGATCGATCAAGTACACCCGTCCGCCGGCTATCGTAATGGCATTGTTACGGATTGAATGGCGCGGCTCGTAGCGCCACTTCACTTGCCCGGTTTTTGCGTCCATCGCGAAGAACGAGACCGATTCGGTGTAGAGCCTGATATGGCCGTATCGCGGGCTGACCCGATGTTCTTCGTTGGCCACGGTGCCGTATAGCATCCCGTCGCTGTAGGCCAAGAACCCCCAGGCGTGGTTCTTGTCTTGCGGCCGGGTCGGAGTTCTGAATTCTCCCAGTTTCTTTCCCGAGAACAAGTCGATTCGCGGACAGCGATCTTGGGTCTTCACATAAACGCTGTCGTCGCTGAGGCAGAACACACTGCCGGTATCTCCCACGCCCACGTCGTGATGCATGCCGTTGTAGTCTTTGAGGAGTCCTTCGACGGGGTACATCCACAGCGTATGCCCGTTGTAAGCGTCCAGGGCACAAACTCCGTCGACTCCGGCCGCGACCAGGCACCCCCGGTTGTACAGCGGGGCCGGTCCCTGGCCGTGGCGGTTGGCGATCTCGAAATCAACGTCACGGAACCAGAGCATGGTGAACGGTCCCTTGATTCGCCGGTCGGCGGAGCAGATGGTGTTGGCGGCATCTGCATTTTGATGTGTCCAGTTTGCCGCCCCGGGCAACGGCCCGCGCGTGTGCACCTTCATTTGCCCCGGCTTGCCAAGGCACGCCGCGCCGCCGCGTGGCCGCTGAATTCGCTGAATTTCGCTTTCCGGTAACCAACCGCTGCCCTCGCGGAGCGCGCGTGTGGAAACGATCAGATTGGCAAAGTACCTTGGATAGGGTGGCCTGGCCGGGTCGCCCTGGTGAACCGACACTCGAACGCCGTACATGCCGGCCGCGTCGAGTTTCTGCCGGGCGGCGGCAACCTTGGTCGGGTCCGACTCGATCGCACAGATGTGCAAGTCGGTTTGCCGGGCCAACTCCAAGGCAAGCTCTCCCGTGCCGCAACCCAAATCGGCACACACTCCGCTGGTGACGCCGGTCTTGCGAACGATCTCCGCCGCCGCCGCCGCGTAGTCGATCTTCCGGCGACAATCGGCTGCAATCGGTGTGGCGTCCCGCGACTCGGCCCGCACGGTTGGCGTTTCGCCCGGGGCACCGTCAAAACAGTAGATCAATCCCCGATCGGTGCTCACGACAAGCCGTCCGCCGGAGACGGCAAGTCCCAGGGCGTCGCCTTCCACATCGTGCGTCCATCGCACCTGCCGCGTCGAGAGGGAGACTACACTGACCCGGTCTAACCCGCCGACAACGGCCTCGTCGCCGGCGACGATCACCTCACGGGCGGTTCCTTCATGTTTCGCTTGGCAGTGCTGCTGAAGCGATCGAACGGGCACGAGTTTTCCCTTGCGGCTTCTTTCTTTCGAGTCTTTCCAGCGATAGGCGGAAAGCAGGCTGTCGGCGGCCTGTACAATTCCGCCGGGAAGCGCGGCCAGGAGGCCTCTACCGCATCGGCCGGCCAGCGCACCGTTTTTTTGCTCGAACAAGCACCCCGCATTGAACAGGAATCGGTCGGCCAGCATTGCCCGGGTGCCGCCGCGCCATTCGTTTTTGCCCAGGTGGTAGTACTCGAATCGGCCGTCGGATCGGCAGAACACGGCGGGCACGGCCCGGCCCGTGGGAACGAACAACTGCCGGTCGTTTGCCAACAGGTATCCCTGCGGCGAGACACCGCTTTTGGTTTTGCGGCCGCAATGCGGCTGCGGCAAGGCCAGCCCGCCCGACCGGTTGTTGGTCCAAAGCGGTTTACCGCTTGCCGCGTCCAGGGCGTGGAGATAGACGCCGTCGGTGGGCCAAATGCCGGCGGAGTAATAGACCGTACCGTCGAACACCACCGGGCCGCCGCGCGCCGGCCATCGGGAGATCATCCGCTGGTTACCCAGCAGCAAGCGGTCATCCGGCCCGCCGCGATGTTTCCAAAGGAGCTTTCCATCGGCCAACGAAAGCGCATGGAGCCAGCCGCCGTCGCTTGCCACGAACAGCCGATTGCGCCAGCCGGCCGGTGCGAAGCGGATAGGCCCGGCGGCAATAAAGACCCAACGTGGTTTGCCCGTCGCCGCGTCCAGCGCAATCACCTTGTCGTCGGCCGAAGTGCCAAAGACAACCGTGCCGCCGATGACGATTGGCTGGTAGGCGAAATCGAAGTGCATCCGATCGGGCTCGCGGTCGCCCTGGTCGCCCGGTTGATGCTTTTTCAGCAACGGTTCGAACAGATCGATCGAAGGCCAGGCCGGTCTGGGTGGATGTTTTGCTCGCCAGACCCAGCGAAGCTTCAACTCCTCGGGCAGCGGCTCGGCCGTGTATCCGCTCCGCGCGGCGTCGGCTCGATACATGGGCCAATCGGCCGCGTCGCCCGGCCGGCGGAAGGAATGCACACAAGACAAGATCGCCAGAACAGAAAGGAATAACCGTTTCATGTACGATAGTCCTTATTGTACGCGGGTTTGTTGATATCCCATGGCGTGCTTGCACGCCACCTACGTTACTGGCCACTGCCCACTGACCACTACTCTTCCCAGTACCGCTCGGTAATGGTTTTCTGCTCGGTGAAGAAGTTGATTACCGCCCGGCCTTGACCTTTGATGTGGGCGAACAGCGAATTTCTCATGCCGCCGAAGGGCAACGAGGCGACGGGGGCGGGAATGCCGATGTTGATGCCGATCATGCCGCATTCGGCTTCGAGCTTGAACCGTCGGGCGTAATGGCCGTTTTGGGTGTAGATTGAAGCCCCGTTGCCGTACTGATGATTGTTGACGATGCCGATTGCCTCGTCCAGCGAGCCGGCCTTGAGAATGACCACCACCGGCCCGAAGATTTCGGTGTTGTGGATCTTCATGCCGGGCTTGACGTCGGTAAACACGGTCGGACCGAGGAAGTGTCCCCTCGGACGGTTCGGCATAACCAGGCCGCGCCCGTCCAACGCCAGCGTGGCGCCCTCGTCAATCCCGGCTTGAATCATCTCGATAATGAACCGGCGAGCCTTGGCGGAAATGACCGGGCCCATCACCATTGTCTCGTCGGCCACGGCCGGATCGAGCGGATCGGCAACGAGCACTTCCCCGGAAGCCTCGACGAACCGCCGCGTTACTTCGTCGTAAACACGATCGCCCACGCAGACGATGGCCGACGAGGCCATGCACCGCTGTCCGGCACAGCCGTAGCAGGAGGTGATCATGTTTTGGATCATCGGTTCCATTTTGGCGTCGGGCATGGCGACCAGGTGGTTCTTGGCGCTTCCGAGCGCCTGGCACCGTTTGTTCGTCTGGGCGCATCGCGTGGCAATCAGCCGGCAGACGCGAGAAGTACCCACGAAGGAAACGCCCGCCACGTCGGGGCTTTCGACAATCGCCTCGGCAGCCGTCCGATCGCCGTGCACCAGGTTGAAAACGCCGGGCGGAAACCGGGCCTCTTCGATCAGCTCGGCCACGCGAGTCATGCTCAACGGCACCTGCTCCGACGGCTTGACCACGTATGTGTTTCCGGCGGCCAGGGCGTAGGGGAAGAACCAAAACGGAACCATCAGGGGAAAGTTGAACGGCCCGATCATGCCGAACGGCCCCAGCGGCAGCCGGATCACTTCGCCGTCGATGCCGACCGCGCCGCCGATCAGCTTGTCGCCCTGCCCCAGGACGGGCATTCCACAAGCCACTTCCGTGTTTTCCAACGCCCGCTTCACCTCAGCGCGAGAGTCGGGCAGCGACTTGCCGTTTTCCTGGGTTATCAGCCGGGTAAGTTGTTCCTCGTTCTTTCTGAGCAAATCGGCCAGCTTGAACAGCAGGCCGCAGCGTCTTGCCACGGGCGTGACTCTCCAGCCGGGAAACGCCGACCGGGCCGCCCCAATCGCCCGACCCGTTTCATCCGCCGTCGACAAAGGCACCCGGGCAATCACTTCGCCGGTAGTGGGATTCTCCACGTCCAGGCAGCCACTGTTTTCCGGGTCAATCCAGTTGCCGCCGATATGGTTTTTGAGTCTGTCTGGGGGCATGGACACTCCTGTTGAGTAATGCGTTTGGTAACTGTTGACGGCCAATTATACACTCGGTCCCAAGCTCTGTTTGGGCGAGCGGCAGGAATTAGATTACCGCCGAGCGGGTTGGACTGTTGGGGTTTAGAGCTACCGCGAAGCGGTTGAACAGTTACGATTTGTAAAACCCCTTCAGGGTTTCGGCCGGCTTCCGAGCCTCCTGACCCAGGGTGCGCTGCGCGACCCTGATCTCTGCTGTTTAACGCCTTCGGCGTAGGTCTTTCGTAGCATTCTCGATTTCTTCGGCTTGATACCCGGTAAATCCTTTCCCGCCGCTCGCCTTGGGACCGCGCCGCACGGTACTGCTGGTTGCGAAGCCGCAAGCGGCACCTCTCATCCCTCATCCCTCGTCACTCTCTCCGAGATAGGAGTGTAGTTGGGCCAGGATTTCTTCGCGGCGATTTCCCCAAGGTAGATAAAGGCCTCGAAAGACATCCATGGGGCAACGTTCCGAACGGGGTAACAGGAGCACACCGGCAGGGCGAATCTCGTACCGCCGGACCGTTTTCCAGGGAATTCGGCGTTTGTGTCCGAAAAACCACTGGTCCACGCCTTCGACGCTAAGCTCGTACGACACCGGCAGGAAGAACCGCCAGAGGCTGATTGCCAGCGCCACAAGCGCAATAACCGCCATGGCCGTTTGCCCGGTGACCCAACGGACCACCACCCAGGCCACAACCAGCCCGACCACGACGATCATCGTGCGAAGCAGATCGTCCGCCAGCGGCCAACTCCGCCAGCGGATCGACGGCAGGTTGTCCCGATGCGAAGCCGCCCCCCGCCCGGATGCGTTGCTCATATGGTCCGTCCCAATAAATCTGCAACGTGAATTGCAATGAGCTGTCAGCTATACTGCTCGCGGTCGAGGATTGCGGTTTTGTGACGAAGGTTTAGCCGGCGGGCTTGCCCGCCGCTGGTTCGTTCACGGCGGACAAGTCCGCCGGCTAAACGGAACTCGTCTGACAACTGAAAACT
>JAUWJC010000355.1 GCA_030607895.1 Pirellulales bacterium | reverse complement strand
GGCAATTCGACTTTCGGCCTACTTCTTCTGCCGCTTTGGGAGTTTCGGCTTGCGGCCGAACCGCCACAAAGGTGAATCGGTGTGCTGGCTGACGAGCAGTTGGTTGATCCTTTTGACGATCTGGGGGTGCTCGGCGGCAACGTCGTGTTTCTCGGCGATATCAGTCTTGAGGTTGTAGAGCATGATGGGACCGTCGGGCGTCTTTTGGCAGTTCAGGCGGATACCCTTACAGTCACCCAGCCGGACGGCTTGCTGGCCGCGGTAGCCGTGGAATTCCCAGAGCAGGAACTCGTGCTCCTTCTGCTTGCCTTTGCCCAGAAGCGTGGGCAGGAAACTGATGCCGTCGATATTCGGCGGCGTCTTGGCTCCGGCCACCTCGGCCAGGGTGGGCATTACGTCCCAGAATGCCGAGATGTGGTCGGTTACCGTACCCGGCTTGATCTTGCCGGGCCATCGAGCGATCATCGGCACGCGGATGCCGCCCTCGTAAACGCTTCCCTTCAGACCGCTCAGCGGCCCAACGCTGTTGAAGAACTCGTAGTCGGCTTCTTTCTCCAAGTGCGTCGTGCCGTTGTCGGAGGAGAACATCACCAGCGTGTTGTCGTCGAGCCCCAACTCCTTTAGCAACCCCATGATACGCCCGACGTCCTTGTCCAGCCGGCTGATCATGGCGGCATAGGCGGCTCGGGGTGTTTGGTGCGGCGTGTAGCCCCGGCCGCCCACAAACGGCGTTTCCTCCCACTTGCCGAGGTAGGGCTTGAGTTCTTCGTCGGGAATGTGCAACGCCACGTGCGGGATGGGCGACGGGAAGTACAGGAAAAACGGCCCGTCCTTGTTCTCCCGAATGAACCGCAACGCCGCCGCAATCATTCGGTCCGGCGTGTAGTCCTTGCCCTTGAACGGCTCGTAGGAGGCCGGGTCATTCGGGTCGGCGCCGGGCGGCAGGCCCGCGTGGCCGGGTACGGGTGGATTGTTGTTCAGCTTGACCTTTCGACCGTTTCGCCAGATATAGCCCGGATAATAGCTGTGCGCGTGCGACTGGCAGTTGTAGCCGAAGAACAGGTCGAACCCCTGGCGGTTCGGATCGCCGCTGGTGCCGAAATGCCCCAGCCCCCACTTGCCGATGGCCGCCGTGGCGTAGCCCTTCTGCTTGAGAATTTCGCCGATGGTTACCTCCGCGTCGGGAATCGGCTCCTGGCCCATGAACTCCATGCCGTATTGCTTTTTGAGCTCGTCCGGCAGGCGGGCGCGGCGATTGCTGCGAATGTAAGCGTGGCCCAGGTGCATGCCGGTCATCAGCACGCATCGCGACGGCGCACAGACCGGCGCCCCACAATAATGCTGCGTGAACCGCATCCCCTCGGCCGCCATCCGATCGAGGTTCGGCGTACGGATCTTTTTCTGGCCGTAGCAGCCAAGCTCGGCGTAGCCCAGGTCGTCGGCGAGGATGTAAACGATGTTGGGCCGCCGGCCGCTTTGCTTGGGTCCGTCGGCCGCCGCTTGCGATGTCGAAAACACAAACATCACCAACAGCAGGAATCCCAAACGGCAACACCATATCCGATAGCGTCTCGTCAACATGGTCGTATCTCCTCGTATTGTGAAGTGAACGTTCCGCCCAACATCTGTTTTACCAAGTGCTTGTTGACGCGGTCAACGGTCAATGGTTTCTACAGTTGCGTTTAGCCGCCGCGGCCACGCGGCGGTGCCTGCCCCGGCGTGGCCGCCGGGGCTAAACAGTTTGGTTGCGGTCAACGGCCACGCTACGGGAAGGTCAGTCGCAGCACGTATGCCTCCCACTCCTTCTTGAAGGCGTCCATGTCGCGGCGGCCCAACACGGCACCCAGAGTATTATACCCGGTGGGGTCTTTTTTGCTAGAAGCGCGAAAGCGATGGTAGAACTTCCGCAATAGACCGTGCTCTTGCAGCCAGTAGCACAAATAGCGAGCCTGACCGTAGTTGGTTCCCTTGTCCTCGTTGTAAAACTGGTGGTCGGTTGTCGAGCAAAGGGTCTTAAACGGGGGGACGCGCTGTTGGCGGATCGCCTTTTGCAGCCCGGCCAGCCGCCAATTGGTCAGGCCCACGATCCGTCCGTTCCGCTCGGCCGACTGTTCGTAAAGCGAGCCGAGCCCTTCGTTGAACCAGGCGGGGCAGCCGGGAAAGTCGGCCGCCACGAACGGATGCACGATCTCGTGGACCAGCGTGCCGCCCCCGGTGGCGATGTTCATTACCAACGCCCGATCGGCATGGGAGTAGTAGCCGAACGGCGTACCCGGCTTGGTCTGAAAGATGGCGCTCGCGTGCTTCTGGTAGCTGTCCTTGTTCTTGAACAGCCAGATGTCGAGGATTTCGTCGGGGTCCTTGGTGAAATAGGCCTCCTTGAGCTTGTCGACCGCCCACTTGACGGTCCCTTCCGCCCGACGCTTCACCATGGCCGGCGACTCGTCGCCAATGACAACAAACGGCGGCTGAACGACGATGGTGAAACCCTCGCCGGGAACCTTTTTCTTGAGTTGCTGGACATGCTGGGCAAAGTCGGCGTCAGTGAAGCCGGCCGGCCGGGCCGCCGGGGTATTGCCGCAAAGAGCCGCCAGAAGCGCCAGCACCAACACCATTCGTCGATATTGCATGATCGGGTTGCCTTGGAGTTGTGCGTGTGCCCCACTATTCTCACCTGGGGCTCCGGCGTAGTATATCCCCCGGCTTGGACCGCAAGCTCCCCTTGAGACGCCACCGGTTGGCAAGAAGTTTCGGATTTTTCACCGGCCGCGCGTTATATGGCCGCCCGGGTGGAGCCTTGCAGTGGTAGAACAAGACTGGCTGGTGCATACTCGCGGTGAGGACACCGCGGCTCGGTGCCGCAAATCCTTTAACACAAAGGGGTTACTGCCATGTTTCGCCGTTTTCTGACGGTCAAGGTGCTGATGCTGTCGCTGTGTTGGAGTGGGATGCATGGGCAAGCTGCGGAAGAAGCAGCCGCGACGAATACACCGCCCAAGGCACCCCGGGCGTGGACGTTCGAGGAGGCCATGCGACAGATGGCCCTCCATCCGGACGATGCCTATTTGCAATACGTGGCGTTGCAACTTGCCGATTCGAAGGAGCAGACCCGGCAGGTCGGCCACGCCATCGACGAGATGGCCAAGCGCCGCGGCCGCCCCAGGGACGGCCGCCGCGTGGACCTGTTCTCGCTGTTTACCGGCGCGTTGGCCGTGCAGGAGAGCCTGCAACTCGACACGATGCGGGCCGACGGGCCGGTAGTGTCGGGCGAAGAGACGGTCAAGGTGACCGATTTGGCAGGGCCGACGATCAAGAGCCATCCATGGGGCAAGATGCTGGCCGCCCAGTTGGTTGCCGGCAAGAAGCCCGACACCTCGCCGCTGGCCATGTGCGTGCCAGAGGACCAGTACTTCGTCGCGTTTCATTCGATCGACAAGCTGCTGGAGGCGGTCGAGGTTGGCGATCTTTGGGGCGCGCATCTGTTCGCCCAGGCCGCCCGATCGGCCAAAACGCAGAAGACCAGCCGGCGGATCAAAAGCCAGTTGGCCGTCCAGACCGATCCGCTCACACGGCCGTTTTACGACATGGTGGTCGACGAGATCGCACTTACCGGCAGCGACCTGTACTTCCGCGAAGGCAGCGACGTGACGATGCTCTTTCTGCTGAAGCAGCCCAAGGTATTTCGGCTCCGCATGGACGGGTTCCTTGCGGCGGCCGAGAAGTCGCGGCCCGACGCCGGGCGAAGCACCGGCCGAATGTTGGGTGTCGAGTACGTCTGCGTCCAAACGCCCGATCGGGCCGTCTGTGCTTACTCGGCGTACCCCAAGCCAAACGTCCACGTGCGCACTAACTCGAAGGCGGCCCTGCGTCGAGTGATCGAGGCAATCACCGGACGGACGGTCGACGGCGACCGCGTCAACCGCTTGGGTGAATCGACGGAGTTCAAGTACATCCGCCCGCTGATGCCCCGCCGGGCAAAGGAGGAGGACGGGTTCGTCTACCTTTCCGATCCGTTCATCCGGCGGTTGGTTGGACCCGAGCTGAAGCTGACCGAGCGGCGGCGGATGCTCTGCTACAACCATTTGCGGATGATCGGCCATGCGGCCATGCTCTACCGCACTCAGTACGGGAAGGACCCCAAGTCGCTCGAGCAGTTGGCCGAAAGCGGCTGCGCGCCGGGCGTGTTCGGCGAGGGAAAGCTCCGCTGCCCGTGCGGCGGCAAGTACCAGCTTTCGGCCGACGGGACCTCGGGCGTCTGCTCGCATCACGGCCATGCCGGGCGGCTGACACCCTGCCTGGAGATTCCCGTTGAAAAGGTCACCAAGGCCGAAGCGGATGAGTACAAGCAGTTCCTCGACCGCTACAACCAATACTGGCGAATCTACTTCGACCCGATCGCCATTCGGGTGAAGTTGGACGAGAAGCAGTACCGGGCCGAAACGATCATCCTGCCGCTTCTGGACAATTCGGTTTACTCGGGCATGGCCATGGCGCTGGGTGGCGAGCCGGAACCGTTGGACGCGCTGCCGGTGCCCAAGCGGAACATCTTTAGCATGGCCGTGAAGCTCGACAAGGAGAAAATGGTCGTGGAGCTTGACAAGGAGAAACTGCTCAAGTCTCCGCAAAGCCGGATGTTGGGATCGATGCTCGGCGGACTTCAGATGCCCAAGGGCGAGACCCAACGGTTCGAGGCCGCCCTGCACGAAGTGCTCGCCCGGGGCATCGGAAACCAGATCGGCATGCACGTCTACGACGCCTCGCCCATGTTCGACTTCAACCTGACGGGCTTTTTGGGCGACATGATGGGCCGGTTCCGCGGAATCCAGAGCGGCGGACTGAGTGACGAGATGCTGCCCATCTCCTTCCTGCTCACTTCGCTTAACAGTCCCGTCTACATTGCC
>JAUWJC010000020.1 GCA_030607895.1 Pirellulales bacterium | reverse complement strand
TCTATCCGTGTTTGATCCGTGTTTCATCCGTGGCCTAATTCCATCGTGCCCGTGAACGGTTACCGTTCATCATAGTCAGACAGCCCCAAATCGTCAAACGGCAGACCGCCCTGTTTAGGGGTGCGAAGAAATTATCGCCTTTCTAAACTTGCGCATTTGGCCCTATCGGAATATTCGCTACGATCCGCGCTTTTGGCCGTTAGGATTTGCATCGGGCGGGAAGCACCGCCATAATGGTGCGTATCGCTTGCGAGGAGAATTTGGCTGTGTGCAAGTCTTGCCCGGAACTGTAGAAAAAAGGTGCGAAAAATGGTCGGAACAAAACGCGCGGTTGTCTTCGCTCTGGCGGCTTGGATGTCTGTCGAATGGGCGTCGGCGGAGGATATCCTGGATTCGGCCCTTTTGGTAATCGATGAAAGGGTCGAGAAGGTCGCCGAAGGCTGTAAGTTCACCGAGGGACCGGCCATCGACGCGGCCGGTAACCTGTTCTTCTCCGACAACCCGAACGATCGGATCATGCGGCTCTCGGCCGACGGGAAACTGACCGTGTTCCGTTCGCCCTGCGGCCGGGCGAACGGCCTCTTGTTTGACGGCCGGGGCCGGCTGATGATGTGCCAGTCGTCCGGACCGGGTGGCGGCCGCCGGGTTACCCGCCTGGAAAAGGATGGAAGCGAAACCCTTCTGGCGGAAACCTACAAAGCCAATCGGTTTATCTCTCCCAACGATTTGTGCATCGACCTACGCGGCCGAGTTTACTTCACCGATCCCTACTACGGGCCGCCGGCCGAAAAATCCCAGCCCACCAGCGGCGTGTACCGAATCGACGCACCGGGCAAGGTCGTGCTGGTGGTTTCCAACTTGAAGAAACCCAATGGAATAGTCATTACGCCCGACAACCGGCTGGTCTACATCTCCGATCGCGGCACGCAGAAGTTGCACCGCTACAAGGTGGCGCCCGACGGCGGTCTGGTGCCCGACGGCGTCGTCTATTGCTTTGCACCCGACCGGGGAATCGACGGCATGTGGTTGGACGTGAAGGGCAACATCTACGGTGCGGCAGGCAAAGCAAAAACGACCGGCCTGTTCGTGATTAGCCCCGAGGGAAAGCTGCTGCTGCACAAGCCAATGCCCGAGTTCGCAACCACCGTGACATTCGGCGGTGACAACATGCGGGATCTATATTTGACGGCCGGAACCAGCGTGTACAAGATGCGCACACTCAACCCGGGCGTCCGCCAATACCGTTGAATTTTCGCGGCCGATACGCTCCCCCGCATTGCCAGATCAATCGGCAGCCGTCATAATGTATATTTGGTACAGAGAATATCTATCCGAGGCTTTTTGGGGCAACCGTTTTCCATGCCTGCTCGCACTATCGCCAGCGGAGACATACACGGCTGCGCAAAAGCGTTGGCGACCGTACTTGAGGCAATCGATCCACGGCCGGACGATACGCTAATAGCCCTGGGTGACTACGTGGACCGGGGGCCGGACAGCAAGCGTGTGTTGGAGCAACTCATCGAACTGGAAAAGCAGTGCCGGCTGATTGCCCTCTTGGGTAACCACGACGAGATGCTGCTGGACATTCTCGGCGGCAAGCGACGGCTGTTGGGTAGTTGGCTGAGCTTCGGTGGCAACACCACCTTGGCTTCCTACGATTGCGTGGTGCCGGACGAAATCCCTCAGCCGCACATCGATTTCCTCAACCGGTGCGTGCCGTCGTACGAGACGGACACCCATCTGTTCGTGCATGCCAACTACATACGCAGCCTGCCGATGGCCAAGCAACCCGGCCGAGTGCTCCGCTGGGAATCGCTTCATGAGCGCCGCCCCGGCAGCCATTTCTCCGGCAAGATCGCAATCGTCGGCCATACTTCTCAAAAAGACGGCGAGATCCTCGACCTGAAGTACCTCAAGTGTATCGACACCTGCTGCTACGCCGGCGGCTGGCTGACGGCCCTGGATGTTGACACGGGCCAACTCTGGCAGGCCGACAAGGAAGGAATGACGAAAGCGGAAAGCTGAAAACGGAAAGCTGAAAGCTCTCTGCCGTCGGCCGGTCAGCCGTCGTAGCGCAACCGGGGATAAAAACGAAGTTAGCGGCGGATATCGGCCGGTTTGCTCTTCGCCGTGCGCGACACACCGGAGTCCGAGCGGCGGGTTAGCACCAGCACCTCTCCCGAGCGAAGAAATCGGGGCCGCCGAGCCAGCACCCGGTACTCGCCCGGAAAACGCTGCTCGAACGTTTCTTCGTGCTTGTTGGTGGTGAAGACGTACGGGTTGTCCGATTTCCGGAGGTACTCGGCCAGTTCCTCGATGTTTCCGTAACGGGGCACCGATTGGTGGGCGTAGAAGACAATGCTTGCTTGGCCGTAGCAATAGCTGACTATCTCGGGCGGTTCCGGGCTGGCTTTGCGAACCTCCGCAATCAGCGGCTTGGCATTCTGATGCCGGTCGATGCGCAACGCGGCAAATGCAAAGATGCTGGTAGTGAAGATTACCGATGTCAGCGCAAAAGCAACCAGCACCCGTTCCGGCCGTCCGCGCTCCAAATAGAAGAAGCATAACCCACCCCCAACAACGAGCGTGAGTCCCACGAGCCCCAAGAGTTCTTCGCCTGGAACGAATATCCACGTGACGACGGGAACCACCACGAGAAAACCGACACCCACAACCACCAGCGTGCCGGCCGCGTTACGTATCCACCAACGGTTGACACACGCCGGCTCGGTAAGCCAACCGTGAAGGAAGCAGCCGGTCAACAGTGCCAAGGCAGGATAGGCGGGCAGAACGTAATGGGGTAGTTTGGTGCTGCAGATCGACCAGAACAAGAACCACACCCCAATCCAACATCCCGCAAAAACATGCCCAACGTGCCAGGCGTGGCGCTCCCTGGTCCAACGGATCCAATGGACCAGAGTGGGCCCCAGGAATACCGACCAGGGAAAGAACCCGATCAACACCACGGCGAAATGATAGAAGAACGGGCCGCGGTGACCCAGAGTCGGCTTGATATAGGCCCCTACCGTGAACTTGGCAAAAAACTGTTCCACCCACCCCCCGTCGGTCCGCAATGCCACAAGCAGATACCACGGCAACGCGACCACCGAGAGTACAACGATGGCCGTCAGCGGCCGCATCTGCCAGATGGTCTCGAGTACATTGCGGGGAGAAAACGTGCTGGCCACGTCGAGTAGCCATGCCCGCCAGCGCTCGGGCGAAGTCGTCGGCCGCGGGCTTTCGGCAGACTGGGGCCGGTTGATGATCAACAGGAACAGGCCGATCGTGGCCACCGGCAGCACCACGCCAACCGGCCCTTTAGCCAGAACGGCTACTGCCAGCAAAGCATAGATCGCCACGAAGATGGTCCATGAGGGTGTCTTGAAAGCCAGCCCGGCCCCTTTCGCGGTCTCCGTACTGGGATCGTCGGCGTTTTCCGCTTGGTTTTGCCTGGGCGACCATCCAACGACAAACAACAGCATGGCCAAGGTGGTGAAGAAGGTCAGGCTCGAATCAACGGTTGCCGCCCGGGCCGAGACCGTGAAAATGATCGTTGAAACGGTGATAATGACCGCCCAGAATCCCACTTCCGCGCGAAATAAGAGTCGCCCTAAGTGATAGGTGCATAGGGCCGTGCCGATCGCCAGGATTGCAGACCAGAAACGCGCGGCGAATTCCGTTGCGCCAAACATCTTGAAGCCGGTCATCATCAGCCAGAATGCCAGCGGAGGCTTGTCGATGGACAGTTCCCCATTGTACATCGGCACTATTAGATCGCCCCGATCCAACATCTCGCGAGCACAGGAACTGTAAAACGCCTCATCCAGGTCCCAAAGGCCCGTCGCCCCAAGGTTAGTGAAGAAGACAACCGCGGCGGCTGCCACAATCCAGAGTTGGTAACGCACCGATCGGGATACCGGGATTCTCCTTGTGCTGAGTCGGGCAAGCATTGCTTGGACGGAACAGAGTGACAAAGTTTAGAGCATACCGCATCCCGCGACAACAGCAGTCTGGCTCTGGGCTGCTGAAAATATGGGGTTGTGGGGAATTCGTTTTCCGGGTTTTGTTTCGTAATTTCAGTAGTTCTGAATTCTCCCATTTAGCCCGCCGTGAATACACGGCGGGCAAACGTGGCGGGCGTTTTCCGCTAGCCCCGGGTGTATTCACCCGGGGCTAAATGCGGGATACTGTGGGAATCGATGCCAAATTTGGAACTACTGAATTTCAGGTCCAACGGGCCGCGCTGTCATAGCCCAGGGCGCAGCTCTGGGTAAGTCTTCCCAGCCATCACTTCGGCCAGGATGCTGGACGTGCTTTTGCGCATGATGCGCGGGTCGACGGGCTGGCCCTCCATCAGGGCTTTGCGGACCTGCTTGCCGGAGATGAAGACCGGTTTCTCGTCGGGATGGTTCTCCATCAGGTCCACCCGACCCATCGATTCGTAGTAAGCGGCGAAGCCGACGTCGAGCGGATGGATTTCGAGATTGCCGGGCAGGTCGTTGAAAACCTCTTGGGCGTCGAAGTCGCCCCAGATGGGCGAGCCGTCGTGATACGGGGCGTCGGCGTGCTTGCGGCCGATGATTATGTCGGTGAAGCCAAAGTTCTGCCGATAGATGGCGTGCATTACAGCTTCGGACGGTCCGCCGTAAAACATCTTGATGTCCAGCCCCAGCAGGATCACCCGGTCGGGTACCGCCTCGCCGCGCGGCCCCCAAAGCTCGGGATCGCTGTCGCCGGAACCCAGCGAGCGGTTCTCGATCAACGCTTCGTAGGTGTGCATCCGCACGTCGGCCGGCACGTCGTCGCCCTTGGTCTCGCCGATCAACGGATTGAGGCAAGCGCCCGCATTGTACCCGGCATGCAAAAGCGTTGCCACCCCGTAGCCCAAAGCGTACTCGTGTGCGCGGTGCAGCGGGTTCCGGGTCTGAAATGCGACTACCCGCTGCCAACCCTTGGAAGCCAACAGCCGGCGGACTTCACGCGGAGTGAGCACGTACTTACCGCAGCGTGGATCCTTCGGCCGCGGCAGTACCCAAACCGAGCCGCCCAGGAGATGCGGTTTGTCGGCGTCGGCTTCCAGTACCATGTCTCCGCCCGGATGATCGGTCCGCTCGGTCCGATAGACTTTGGCCAGGTATTTCTTCTTGTCCCACTCGAAAATATCGCTGATTTCGAGCGTGCCGACGACCCGATCGGCCGAGTCGACCAGTGCAACCTCTTCACCGGCGGACAGTTGCCGGGCCAGTTGGGCGGTGACCGGCATGGCCAAGGGGATGGTCCAGGCATAGAGCTTGCCGGTGTGCTCGATAACCGATTCATCGAGCACCCGGTTGTAGGTTGCCCGGTCCATCGGCCCGATAAGCGGGCTGAGGCCGCCGTCGCCAAAGCGATAGACGGTCGACAGATCGGCGTCGGAGACAGGTACTCTGGTCAGTTTTTCGGCACGGGCCAATAGCTCGTCGGCGGCTTCTGTTTCAACCGTGCGGCAAACGGGTTCTGTTAAACCGCCGTGAGGGGGCACAAGGTCAGTCATTAGCAAGTCCTTCCAATGTTCAGTGCTTCAGGAGCCGCGGTTGGAACCATACAGAGCCGGGCCGTGTCGGCCCGGTATTTAGCCCGGTATATCCCTCGCTCCCAAATTAGTAGGGTGGGCATTGCCCACCACAATATCTGGCATTTTGGTGGGCAGTGCCCACCCTACCGGTAACTTTACAGCCAAGTTGACCGCGCCCACTGGTCGCGGCTTTACAGCCAGTAAGTTAATAATTCGGTGTTGGCGGGCGGTAGTGGCTCATTTCGATCGACTTGAACCACTCGATCGTCTTTGCCAGGCCTTCGCGGAGCGGGACGGTGGGCTCCCAGTCCAAGTGTTTTCTGGCCAGTGTGATGTCGGGCTGTCGCTGGGTGGGATCATCGGCCGGAAGAGGCTCGTAGCGTATCGTCGATTTCGAATCGGTCAACTCCAAAACCATTCCGGCCAACTCCTTGATGGAGAACTCGCCCGGGTTGCCCAAGTTCACGGGACCGATGAAATCGTCCGGACCGTTCATCATGCGAATGATGCCCTCGATCAGGTCGTCGCGATAGCAGAACGATCGGGTTTGGGAGCCATCGCCGAAGACGGTGATTTCTTCGCCGTGCAATGCCTGGCGGATGAAGTTGGAGATGACGCGGCCGTCGAACGGGTGCATTCGCGGCCCGTAAGTGTTGAAAATACGCACGATCCGGATATTCACCCCGTTCATGCGATGGTAATCCATGAAGAGGGTCTCGGCGGCCCGTTTTCCTTCGTCGTAACACGCCCGGGGCCCAATCGTGTTGACCGCGCCGCGATAGCTTTCCGGCTGTGGATGGACTTCCGGTTCGCCGTAGATTTCGCTGGTCGAGGCCTGCAGCACCTTCGCCCGGCACCGCTTGGCCATCCCCAGCGTGTTGATTGCCCCGACCACGGAGGTCTTCAGCGTCTTGATGGGGTTGTACTGGTAGTGCCCCGGCGCGGCGGGACACGCCAGGTTGTAGATCTGGTCGACTTCCAGGTAGACCGGCAGCGTTATGTCGTGGCGAACCAGTTCAAAATTGGGTTCTTCCAATAGATGTGCGACGTTCGATTTCTGGCTGGTGAAGAAATTATCCAGGCAGATGACGTCATGCCCCTCTTGAACCAGCCGCTCGCAGAGATACGAGCCCAAGAAACCGGCCCCGCCCGTAACCAGAATCCGTTTTACCGAAGACACGATTGGTAATCTCCTTGGATTGTCAGCCATCTTTAATAGGCAGGCTGAATGCGCATGGCTTCGGCCAGTTCACACTGTTGGAGTTGCTCGGTGTAGGCTTCTTTGCGCCGCAGCCATGTCTCATGGATGCCCTTCCACCGACTGAAATCGGCGCGGGTCTCATCGAAAGCGTCGTAGCGCTGCAACTCACCTGCCATCAGTGCGGCATAGAAATCTTCGCTGAGAACGCCATACTTCTCTTCATAGAGGGTCGTGCGACGTTCAAGCAGCTTCATCTCAACAATCAGTTCTTGAATTTCCATCTTCTGCCTTTTGATGGGAACACCCCACTTTCTGATCAATCACGCCACTCTCCACGAAGCCGACTTGAGTGTACGGTTTGATATAGGCATGCTCGTAGTGACCGCATTCATGCGGTTTTTCGGATATTGGCAGTGTCCGACCCGATGAATCGGGTCACTACGAACGATTCATGCGTTTGCTCTCTACACCTGCTCCGGCACCACGAACGGTTTGCGGTAAGGCCGGGTCAATAGAGCGTCGGCCTCGGGGTTGCCGACGAACTTCTCGGCCTTGGGGTCGAACTTGAGCTTGGGGCCCAACTGGTACACCGGCTTGAGGTCCGGGAACACGCCTCGGACGTTCTTGTCGATCGAGTTCAGGCTCCGTTGGACTTCCTTATTATCGCCCATCGCCTGGCCGATCTGGCTCCACGATGCATTTTCACCCAAGCGGTACGAGATGTTACCCAGGGGGCAAAGCGCGCTGGAAAGGTGACCCTGCAAAATGTCGGCGTTGAGGGTCTCCCGTTTGCGGCTTCGCACGCAGTCGATGAAGTTGCCGAATATTCCGCCCGGCTGCACCGGTGCGTCGACCTTCACGAGCGACTCGCCCTTGTCGGTGCTGTTGCTGTTGCCGTTGGGGAAGAACTTGCCGCCGATGATCGCGCCCTCTTCGCAGTAGAAGTCGACGGCGACCTTGCGTGGGAATTCCTTCTTCTTGGCAACCAGGCCGCGGGTCTCGAACACCAGGAGCGTCTCGCCGTAATCGAACACGCACAGTTCCATGTTCGGCGTCTGAGCCTGGTCCTTGTAGTCGTGGTTCGGCTCGTTGACGTACCGGGCGCCCATGCTGACGATGCTGCTGGGGAGCTTGTCGCCGATGGCCCAGCGGGCGATGTCCATTTGGTGAACGCCCTGGTTACCCATGTCGCCGTTGCCCGTGTCCCAGAACCAGTGCCAGTTGTAGTGGACCAGGTTCTTGTGATACGGCTGCATGGGAGCCGGGCCGAGCCAGAGGTTGAAGTCCAACTCCTTGGGCGGCTCCTCGACCGGCTTGAAGCCGATGCTCCAACGGGGTTTGCAGCAGTAGCCCTTGACCACCAGCAGCTTGCCGTACTTGCCGCTTGCGGCCGCCGCCACTTGCTTGGCGATGCCGCCGCTGGAGCGACGTTGCGTGCCGTGTTGAACGATACACTTGTACTTCCGTGCGGCTTCCACCGCCTTGCGACCCTCGAATACATTGTGACTACACGGCTTTTCGACATAAACGTCCTTGCCCGCCTGACAGGCCCAAACGGTTATGGGCGCGTGCCAGTGGTTGGTTGTGGCGATGGAGACCCCGTCGAGGTTTTTGTCTTCCAACGCTTCGCGGATGTCCTGGAAGCATTTGGGAGTGTTGCCGTTCTTTTTCTTGACCAGTTCAGTCCGCGACTTGAACAGCCGGCTGTCCGGATCGATCAGGTGGGTAACCTGTACGTTCTTCATGCCAAGGAAGGCGTTGATGTGGGCGCCGCCGCGGCCGTGGATGCCCGCCACGCCCATGCGGATCGTGTCGTTGGCGCCGATCACCCGGCCGGACGCCTTCGTTCCGGCAATCGTAAACGTCGCCCCGATACCGGCGGCAGCCGTGCGTTTCAGAAAGGGACGTCGCGTTTGGTGAGACATCGTTTTCTCCTTGTTACTGTGGGTTGCTTTAGGCAAGTATTCGATTCATGGTGTCCGGTTCATGGTGCGGTGGACACTTGGCGGGTGAACGGGGTAGGCGAGTTTCATTCGACCCAGGCGGGTCATGCATAATATTAAAGCACGGTCGAAGCGGAATGTCCACACTACCCAACTCAAACTGTAAGCGGTCAGTGGAAAATGGGGACTGGCACCGATTTCGGACTCCCCGCAGATATCGGCCGGAAGTGCGGGAAAAACCGTAGCCGCGAGGTGCCTGTCCCCTTTTTCCACGGTGCTCGGTATTCGCCGCCCGAAAAAGGGGACAGGCACCGTCGGCAAACCGAAAACTCGCGTGAAAACCAGCCCGTGACGGAGCCAGTCCCCATTTTCGGACTCCCCCTCCTTACAGTTTGAGTACCCAACATAGGGGAGGATTGCCCCACCAACCCGCGACAGGCAGCCTGACTATACAGTATAGTTGTGGGGAAAAGCGATCAACAATAGGCGTTCCGCAGGGAGAAATAAGGAGAAATGCGATGCGTATGCCGTCGATAATAGCCGCAACCATCTGTCTCGTCGCGTGGGCCCTTTCGGCCGCTGCCTACGCCGCCGAAAGGGGAATTGTCGTCCGAGAGAGCCGCGACCCGGCGCCCAGGGCCATCCCGCTGAAATTCCGGCTCCACAGGACCCAGTGGGAAGACGGCTATCTTCACGTTTGGGGTGAAGTGAAAAACCCAACCGACCACGACTATGATTTCGTCGAAGTGATCTTCGTTGCCTTGGACAGGAATCGGAAGCTCCTAGGCCGGACCGACGCATTCTGCGAGCCTGAAACGCTTAACCGGGGTGAGGCGGGGTACATCACCGACGAGTCGATAGATACCCAAGGCCGCGAACCGGCCGTGCTCGAATACAGAGTAATCGGGTTCAAGGCCTCGCGACACTGACCCGAAAATCTCAGCGCGACCGCCGGTCGCGGCTTTATGCTACCCTACGCCCCCGACAGCCGATCGCGGTTTTCGTGGACCTTTTCGAATGCGGCCACAATGTCGTCCATGTCCCCTCGGGTGCCGAGCATGTATCGATGCTCCAGCCAAACGCCCTGGGTGTTGGAGATCGTTTCGCAGTTAGGGCACTGTGTTTGGCGGTAGTCCAGTTCGGGCTGGGTGGACCGGCCGGCCGTGTAAGGCCCAAACGCCAGGTTCTCGAATAGCGGCTGCCGGTAAAGTGGAATCACGTAGCCGGCCATGCCCACAATACCTTCGGCCGAAAGCGCTTCGAGAAACACTTCCCGCCCCACTCCAAATACCTCCGGGGCGATGCGGAGCGAGAAGAGGTTGTATGCGTGGCGGGTGCAGTCGGCGGTGCGCTTCTGGGGTAGGATACCCGGGATTCGGGCCAACCGCTCGGCCAGATATCGGCCGTTCTCCTCGCGTGTTTCGGCCTGGTTCTCGAACCGTTCCCATTGGGCATTCAGCACCGCGCCCTGAAACTCGCCGAGCCGGTAGTTGCCGCCGATGGTATGGTGGTCGTACCATGCGCCCTCGGGCACGCGGCCGCAGTTGTGGATCGACCAGCAGTTGCCCGCCAGTTGGTCGTCGTTGGTGAGGATGATACCGCCCTCACCGCTATTGAGGTTTTTGCTCGATTGGAAGGAGAACACGCCCAGGTGCCCGATCGCGCCGACTCGTTGCCCTTTGTACCCGGCCCCATGCGCGTGGCAGGCGTCTTCGATGACAATCAGATTATGTGCCCGGGCGATTTCCATGATTGCGTCCATATCCGCGGGCAGCCCGCCCAGATGGACCGGAATGATTGCCCGGGTGCGAGGCGTGACGGCCGCATCGACCGCGCGTGGGTCGATGTTCGAGGTTTCCAGTTCGATGTCCGCGAAGACGGGCGTGGCGTTGGCTTCGACGACGGCGGACGCCGTGGCGAGGAAGGTATAAGGTGGCACAATCACCTCGTCGCCGGCCCCAATTCCGGCCGCGACCAGGGCAATACGTATTGCCGCCGTCCCGTTGACCACGGCCAGACCGTGCTTGGCCTGGTGGTACTGGGCAAAGCGCCGTTCGAACTCGGCCACCTGGTCGCCCTGGAGTTTTCCCCAGTTGCCCGAGCGGAGTGCCCGGATCAGCCGACGCTCCTCTTCTTTCCCAAAGATGGGCCACGATGGGAACGGTTCGGTCCGAACGGGTTTGCCGCCATGAATTGCCAGTTTTTCTGCCATCTTGGTATCGCTCCTGTGTGACAATCAGGGTTTCTCGCTTGATGATATACTGCTTACGGTCAATAATTGTGGTTTTGTGACGAAGTTATCAGTTGTCAGTTATCAGTTGTCAGTTATCAGTTGTCAGTTATCAGTTGTCAGAGCTTGGAAACAACGACTCTGGCAAGTCTTCAGACTGACTACTGATAACTGACAACTGACTACTTAATCCGAAAACCTCAATTCTTGACCGCGTTGAGTATACTTAATGCCTACCATGATAGCCTTGTGGAGTCGGTCGCCCAAGGCCCCCGCGCATGGGGGGCAATAAGCGCCGGACGTTGGACGCAAATCGAAGCCGATTCCGCGTGGGCAATTGACACGGTTCTGCCAGCCTGCCTAGAATATGGGTTTGTGCAACCCAGTGAGCGGTTGGCTCACAGTCCACTCGGGAATCCCACCTTTTACGGAGGTTTTAGCGATGCAACGCAAGACAGTCGATCGGAAATCTGGAAGCTCGCGGCGTAACTTTCTCAAATCTACCGGCGCATTGGCCGCCGGCTTGTCGCTGGCAGGCACGTCCACGGTCAAGGGGGCGACGGAAACGCTGGCCCTAAATGGCGGTCCCAAGACGATCACCCATCCGTCCGCCGGCACCGCCGCAAAGTGGCCGCTCTGGGGCAAAGATGAGGAAAAAGCAGTTCTCGACATCGTCAGGAATCCAGCCGGCTACGGTCAAATCGCTCTGCTCGAGAAGGAATGGAAGGCGTTCATCAACACCCCTTACGCCAAGGCGCACTGCAACGGCACGGGCGCGTTGACGGCGATGTTCTTTGCCTTGGACTTGCCGCCGGGTAGCGAGATCATGGTGCCCAGCTACACCTTCTTCGCCACAATCGTGCCGATGCGGCTGTTCGGGCTGGTGCCCGTCTTCGTCGATATCAATCCCCGCACGCTCAACTTCGACCTGGAAGACGCCAAAAAACGCCTGACCAAAAACACCAAGGCGGTGCTGCCCGTACACTGGATCGGGCTGCCTTGCGAGATGGACCACATCTGCGACTGGGCCAAGGAGAAGGGCCTGATCGTCTTGGAAGACGCCTGCCATGCCCATGGCGCAAAGCTCAAGGGCAAGGCCATGGGTACCTGGAGCCGGATGGGAGCTTTCAGCTTCCAATGCTCGAAGCCCTTGCCGGGCATCGAAGGCGGAATGGGAACCTACCAGGATAAGGCCGATTACGAACGGGCGACAACCTACGGGCACTACGGCCTGCCCAGCAGCTTTCCCAAGGACAGCGAGTACCGCAAGTTCCAGGGCACGGGATTGGGTGTGAAGCTGCGGATGCACCCGCTGGCCGCCGCATTGGTCCGCTCGCAACTGAGAGGACTCGCCGAACGCACCAGGAAAGGCGCCGCCCAGGTCCGCCGCCTGAACGACCGGCTCGTGAAACTTCCCGGCCTGTACGAGCAAACCTACGGCCGGTCCGACATGGAGCGTCTGCACTACGCCTGGAACATGCTCTTTATCGACGAGAAAGAGACCGGCATGAGTAGGGCGCAAGCCGTAAAGGCCCTTCAGGCCGAAGGTGTCCGCACCAGCAACACTACCTACCGCCTCCAGCACAAGTGCGCCCTATATGCCGAAGCGAAGTGGTGGCACCACGCGCCCGTCATTCCGGAACTGCCCGGCTCGGAGCAGGCCAACGCCACGGCCATGGGGCTGCCGTACTTCACATCCGAAGTGCCGGAGCTTTGCGACCAATACGTCAAGGCCTTCGAGAAAGTCTGGGCACACCGCAAGGAGCTGGGCAAGGCGTAAACAGATATGTAAAGCCGCGACCAGTGGTCGCGGGGTATTACACTCGGTCCCAAGCTCTGCTTGGGACCGCACCGTGTTTCAGACAAAGCGGTCGGCCGGTTCCCAAGCAGAGCTTGGGAACCAGGTTCACGCCGTAGCGCGTTTCACGCACCCTACCAACTCAACATCAACGTTAGAGAGAGGACACCCCCGATGAAAAACCTGATTCGATATGGCACCGCGCTTGTGATGTTCTCGGTTCTCGCGGTGGCGACACAGCCATCGGCCAACGCGGCCGAGGTTGGCTCGAATTGCTCCGCGAAGCCGGCCAACATGCTGGCCTGCCGGCTGGCTAACTACCGCAGTTTCAGCCGCGGTGCGTTGGAGCACGCGGCCTCCTGCGGGTTCAAATACGTGTTTATGAACGTCATCCCGGCCGCCCAGATCGAGGCCACCCAAAAGAAGCTCGCCAAGCACGGCCTCAAGGTCGCCGTGTTCCGCGGCAACGCGCACTTTGGCAACGAGACGGCCGTCGCCGATTTGGCCAAGGAACTCGAAGTCTGCCAAAAGATGGGTGTCAAGTACATGTTCATCTCGCCCAAGCACAAGGGGCTTTCCAAGGAAGCCACCTATGCGAAGCTGCGCGAGTTGGGCGATATCGCCAAGAAGTACGGCGTCGTCGTCGGGCTGGAAACCCATCCCGACCTGGGTACCAACGGCGACGTGCATCTCGAGACCATGAAGACAGTCAACCACCCAAACATCCGCGTAAACTTCGACACGGCCAATATCACCTACTACAACAAGAATACCGATGCCGTGACCGAGTTGAAGAAGATTATCGACTACGTCGGTACGGTCGAGGTGAAAGATCACAACGGGCAGTTCAAAACGTGGAACTTCCCGGCGCTGGGTAAGGGAATAGTTGATATTCCAGCCGTGCTTGCGGTTCTAAAAAAGCACGGCTACACCGGCCCAATCACGCTGGAAATCGAGGGCATCAAGGGCATCCAACGGAGCGAGGCCCAGGTAAAAAAAGAGATCGCCGACTCGGCCGAATACATCCGCTCGCTCGGCAAATTCGATTGAGCGGTACCACGGAAGGGGACAGGTCCATGTTTTCGGCCAACGGTTTACCCAAAAAAACGTCTTCTGGCCGAAAAATAGACCAGTCCCCACGGCAAATTCGATTGACGGATCGAAACAGGAGTGTATGACATGACGTTGTTTGCAGCGGCTGCCCACCTGAAGACACCCGACTATCTCATGCTGGTCGGCTATTTCGTTCTGATGCTGGGCATCGGGGTGTACTTCTACCGCTTCATGCGTGGGATGAAGGACTACTTCAGCGGCGGAAACAGCATCCCCTGGTGGCTCAGCGGCGTGTCGTTCTACATGAGCAGCTTCAGCGTGTTTGCCTTCGTCTCCTATTCCGCGCTGGCCTACAAGTACGGCTTCGTGGGCGTAACGCTGCTTTGGGTATCCGTGCCGGCAACCATCTTCAGCGTGACCCTGTTCGCAAAAAAGTGGCGCCGTGCCCGAATCGACAGCCCCGTCGAGTACCTGGAAGCCCGATACAGTTCCACCATGCGGCAGCTATTCGCCTGGCAGGGTATTCCAGTGAAAATGGTCGACGACGGCCTGAAACTGGTCGCCATCGGAGCGTTCATATCGGCCAGCTTGGGGCTGGACATGCAACAGAGCATGTTTTGGTCCGGGGTGATTATTCTTATCTATACGTTCATGGGCGGACTGTGGGCCGTTACCGTTACCGACTTCGTGCAGTTCGTCGTCATGGCGGTGGCCGTAGTCGTTATCTTGCCGCTGTCGATCGAGAAAGCGGGTGGGTTGGATGCCTTTCGCACCAACGCGCCCGAAGGCTTCTTCAACCTCGTCACGGCCGAGTACAACTGGCTCTACATTGCCCTGCTCGCGCTGCTGTACTGCGTGGCCTGGAGCAGCGTCAACTGGCCGCTTATCCAGCGGTACTATTGCGTGCCGAACGAAAAAGAAGCAATCAAGATGGGCTGGTTCGTTACGGCGCTGAACGTGATCGGCCCGCCGCTGATGTTCATCCCGGCCATGGCCGCCCAACAGTTCCTTGGCGACATACCCGACCTGGAGGTCTATCCGCGGCTGTGTATCGAGTTGCTGCCGGCCGGAATGCTCGGCCTGGTTATAGCGGCCATGTTCGCCGCCACAATGTCGATGCTCTCCAGCGACTACAACGTCTGTGCCGGTGTGTTGACCAACGACGTTTACCGCCGGCTTATCCGCCCCAAAGCCTCGCAGAAGGAATTGGTCCTGGTCGGACGGCTTATGACTCTGGTTATCGGCAGCTTCGCACTGGGGGCGGCGTTCCTCATGTCGGCGGGCACCGGTGAAGACCTGTTCAAGTACATGGTCATGCTGTTCGGCATCGTGACCGCCCCGGTCGGCATTCCGATGATCTTTGGGCTCCTGTCGAAGAGAATTACAAACGCCGGTGCAATGGCGGGCTGGTTCTTGGGTATCGTCACCGGCCTGGCGCTGTTCAAGTGGTGCCCGGCCAAGGTCGATCTGCCCATGCTCAACCTGGCCCTCGAACAGGAAATCGCCATCTTCCTGGCCACCACCGTCGTTACACTGCCCGTCATGCTGGTGGTCAGCTTGCTTACGTCAAAGAGCGCGGCCGAAGCTGCTCGCTCGGACGAATTCCTGAAACGGCTGGAAACACCAATCGGTCAACTCGAAGCCGATCTGCCGACCGGCGAACGCGGCGCCGCAATTTCGCCGTTCGGTGTCGTCGGCGTATCCATCTTCATCATCGGCCTGATGATGCTGGCGATACTCCCCTGGGTGACAGGCGATCTGGCCTTCTGGCTCGACCTCTCCCTCGGCGGATTGCTCATCATCATCGGCGGGCCAATGGCTTGGGCCAGCAAAACAAGGGCGTAGCCGGTAGAGTGCGTGCTTGCACGCACGTGGAGCGCCTAGCCAGCCCGTATTTCTCACCACGGTGTGCCACTGCTTGGCGTAAGACAAGCAGTGCAGGCGTGTTGGGACGGCACTGCTTCTTGCGAAGCAGTGGCACACTGCGTGCAAGCACGCACGTGGAGCGCCTAGTCATCTTGCATGCACGTGGAGCGCCCATTCATGGCGTGCGTGCAAGCACGCACTCTACTTCTGCCACTGGTGGACGATATCACTCGTTGGCTTCGGCGACTTTGCCCGTGGCTGCCCACTCCACCGCCCGGGCGATGATCCGCTTGACGTTCGGATCGCCAATCACCTTGTGGTCGTGGCCGAAGGCGTTGTGGACCGAGCGGCCCTTGCCGTACTTGACGGTGAAGACCAGCGGTTCGGTGCCTTTGCTCCAGTCTGAGTCGGCCTCGACCAGTACTTCGATCGGGCCCTCGCCTTGCAGCTTGGCATACAACTCATCGTAAACCTTGAAGTCCTTCATGCCCTTGGTGATCGGATGGTCCTTGCCCACCACTCGGACCGGAAACACGCTCCGCGGCCCGTGGCCCGAGGTACCCATCACCCATTTCCGCCCGCAAAGCTTGCCGAATTCGTCCCACTCGCCAAACGAAGCACTGGCCAGATGTTGAACATAGAACCCTTTGCCGCTCTTGACGAAGTCGAGAAGGTTCTCCTTGGCCTGATCGGTGATTGTGGGAAGATGCCGGTTAAACATCGTAAACACAATAACGTCGTACGCCCCGAGGGCCGTCTTCGATTCGAGAATCAGCGGATCCTCACATACTCTCACGTCGAACCGGCCCGACGCTACCAGCACGTCACGCGTTGTCTCGGAGATTTCACGCCAATCGTGAAACGGTGCAACGTCGTCGCCGGCTATCAGCAACACCTGAATTTTCTTGGGTCCATCGGCGGCGCCGGCCATCGCACAGAGTCCCACGGTCAACATGCCGACAAAAAAACTGGAAATGAAATACCGCACTTGCTCCTGTCCTTTCTGCTTGGAGTTGAAAACAGTCCACTTTCCTAACCTGGTGCGAACCTGCCACCAAGATAATAGTGGAGCCGGGCGGTCTGTTCAATTGGCCCGCGGCAAATTCCGCACCCCGTCGGCCTGGGTGCAGGAACGCACTTCTTGCGGCTTTGGGAAAACTGTAGGGTGGGGCGAGCGAAGCGAGCCCCACCAATCATGAT